>JALFCW010000057.1 GCA_022771625.1 Prevotella sp. | reverse complement strand
CCCCCCCCCCCGCCCCGCCCCCCCCCCCCCCCCCGGGGAGGGGGGAGGAGAGGAGGATATTTCATCCACAGGGCTCACGCCCTGTGCTAAGTTATGTCGCCCTTTCAGGGCTATTTCTCATTCCTAATTTCCCCAAAAGTTCCTCGACGATATCCGCGGCAACTTCGTCCTTTTTCTTCTTCGGAAAAAACTTTTCCCCGTCATGGGATATGATTTTGATTTGGTTCTCGTCGCTGCGGAAGCAAGTGCCCTCATTCCGCAGGGAGTTGAGCACGATGAAATCGAGGTTCTTTCTTTCGAGCTTCAACTTTGCATTGTTGTCCTCATCGTTAGTCTCGAGAGCAAAGCCCACGAGAATTTGTCGGTTATTTTTTATCCTTCCGAGTTCCGCGGCGATGTCGTGAGTAGGAGCAAGACGCAATACGAGGTCGTCCTTCTCACGTTTAATCTTCTTGTCTGCAACATGCTCCGGACGGAAGTCGGCAACTGCTGCGCACAGTATGGCTGCATCACATTCTGAAAAGGTTGTGATGGCGGCATTATACATCTCCTCGCAACTCTCCACGTCGATACGCTTGATGTTTCCATCAACAGTATTGAGCGCCACCGGACCGGCAATAAGTGTCACCTCAGCTCCTTTTGCGGCACATTCCTCTGCAAGGGCAAAGCCCATCTTGCCACTTGAGTAATTACCTATAAAACGAACAGGGTCTATCTTTTCGTAGGTTGGTCCTGCGGTAATCATAATCTTCTTACCCTCAAGTAGTTTGGGTGATTGATCAAAGTATTTGTCGAGGGCATCGACAATAACCTCTGGCTCTTCCATACGTCCCTTTCCCTCAAGGCCACTTGCAAGGAATCCGCTCTGCGGTTCGATGATGATATTACCGTATGACTTTATGGTCTCCATATTATGTTGTGTTGACGGATGGCGATACATGTCAAGGTCCATAGCTGGAGCCACAAACACGGGAGCCTTCATCGAGAGATAGGTAGTGATAAGCATATTGTCGGCAATGCCGTTGGCCATTTTGCCGAGAGTGGCAGCCGTGCATGGGGATATAAGCATGGCGTCGGCCCACAGTCCGAGATCGACATGACTGTTCCATGTGCCGTCGCGTTGTGAAAAAAATTCGCTTATCACGGGTTTGCGGGTAAGCGTTGAGAGGGTTAGGGGAGTGATAAACTCCTTACCGGAAGGAGTTATCACTACCTGCACCTCAGCTCCCCTTTTTACAAGGCCACGGATTATATAGCAAGCCTTGTAGGCTGCTATAGAACCCGTGATGCCTAGCACAATCTTCTTACCTTTCAGCATACTAATTATATCATTTTGCTCTCACGCAGACGAATGCGTGTGAGCACTTGTTTTGTATTGTTTGTAAAGTCGCCTCCAAGCATCCAACTGAAGTAGCCGGAGTCGTAGCGCAATACGGCAGCCACTTCCTCTCCCTTGTGCTTACCGAAGTTGAAGACCTCCACGCGCACGGGGTTGCCGTTTGCGTCGAGCACTGTTTGTCCTTTGGCGTCTTTCTTGTCAGCCCATACTATGCGTCCTGCAAAATCCACATTGTCGTTTTGCTTTGAGAATTCGGCAAGGACATCCATATCGTTGGCAAGACAACGCTCGGGGTCTTCCTGATTCTCGGGGCGATACATATCGAGTTGGCCCATCAGCACCTTATATGTTGCCTCTGTGTCCTGGTCGGCACGGTGAGCCTCGAAATCATCTTCCATCTTTCTGCCGCAATAGAACTTATACGCGGCAGCAAGATTGCGTCGTTCCATCTTCTTGAAGATGGTGCAGGCGTCGATAAGGCGGCATTTAGAGAAGTCGAAATCGATACCGGCACGCAGGAACTCCTCGGCGAGCATAGGGATGTCGAAGAAGTTGGAGTTGAATCCCGCAAAGTCGCAACCGCTGAACTCTTCGTTCAGTTTGGCTGCCACTTGCTTGAATGTCGGTTTGTCGGCAACGTCGGCATCCTTGATACCGGTGAGCTGTTCCACCATCTCGGGAATGTGTTTCTCGGGATTGATGAGCATGTCACCTCTTGTTTCCTTTCCGTCGGGATATACCTTTATATATGATAGTTGTATCACCCTGTCGTTAACCATATCGAGACCTGTTGTCTCAAGGTCAAAGATAACCAGCGGTTTCTGTATATTCAGTTTCATTTATCAGTCATCAATAATCAATAATCAATCATTAATCAGCATCGGCATCATCAGCATGAGCACATCCTGGTCCTCTGACTGCTCCATAGGTACGACAAGACCAGCTCGACTGGGGTCGGCAAGCTGTATGTTAACCTCCTGGCAATCAAAGTTACTCAGTACCTCAACAAATACCGAGCCCTTGAATCCGATGCTCATCGGGCGACCGTTATATTCGCATGCCATGCGTTCGGTGGCAGTCTTGTTGAAGTCGAAGTCCTCAGCATCAAGTTGCAGAATACCTCCTTCGATATGGAATCGGATAAGGTTGGAAGCATCATTGGAGAACGGTTGAACACGCTTGATGGCAGCCAGCAGACCCTCTCTGTCAACAACCACCTCGTTGGTGTTGTTCTGAGGAATGACTGAGTTGTAATTAGGATATCTTCCCTCGATGAGTCGGCAGTTCATCGTACTGTCGTTGAAGAGGATAAGCGCATTGCGGTCGTCGAATCTCATCACCACCTCACTGTCGTCCTTAAGCAGCATGTTCTTCAAGAGACTTGCCGGTTTCTTAGGCAGGATGAATGCAGCTGGTTGCTCTGTCTTGATAGTGAACAGACGGTTGCGCACCAGTTTGTGGCCATCGCTTGCCACCACTGTAAGGCACTCGTGGGATGCGTCGAAGTAGATACCGTTCATCACCGGGCGGAGTTCCTCCTGAGCCGTAGCGAAGATGGTGCGGTTGATATTCTCCGACAGTTGACTGCTTTTGATCACTATTTCGTGGGCATTGTCATCCACACCCTGTGGTTGCGGGAAATTATCAGCTGATTCAATGGGCAATGCGAATTGTCCGTTGAGATAAGTCACCTTTGCCGTGTTGTCCGACTTGTTAACATCGAATGTGATAGGTTGTTCAGAGAATCCTTTCACTGCATCGAGGATGTAGTGGCTGTCGATGGTAAACGAGTCATTGGCATCACACTCTGTCAGTTCAATTGGTGTGGACAACCAAATCTCACCGTCGGAGGCGGTAAGGTGAAGGACATTGTTTTCTGTTCTGAAAACAAAGTGACCCAATATTGCAATAGGGTTCTTACTGTTGATTACCCTTGACAGGGCTGAAAGTTTGCTGCTTAATGCAGTACTGGATAATGTAAATCTCATGAGTTTATATGTTTTTTGTTTTTTATCGTCTTTAAATTGACTACAAAAATACAAAATATTTGCGATTGTAGCAAAATTATTCGCCAAAAAGTTGCATAAATTAAAACTAATTTGTAATTTTGCGCTATAATTGAGCAAAAATCACAATTTATATACAAAATATTATGGAAATAACAGGAAAAATTATCGCCGTTTTGCCGGCAAGAGAAGGTGTATCTCAGCGCACTGGTAATGCGTGGAAGATACAGGAGTATGTTATCGAGACACACGACCAATACCCCAAGAAATGTTGCTTCAACATCTTTGGAGCTGAGAAGATCAGTCAGTTTAATATTCAGTTGGGTGAAGAGCTGACGGTATCATTCGACATTGATGCTCGTGAGTATCAAGGAAAATATTATAATGATATACGCGCGTGGGCAATCAATCGCAATGTTCAAGTGCCTGGTGCGGCTCCCGTGCCTGGTGCCGATGGTGTAGCTGCAGCTGCTCCCGCCGCTGCTCCTGCTGCCCCCGAGGCTCCATTCCCTCCACAGCAACCCGCTGCTGAGGGTGGCAGTGCCGACGACCTGCCGTTCTAAAGAAATTCGGAATAGCCCTGAAAGGGCGACATAACATAGGATAGGGTGTGAGCCCTATCTTATGAAATGCCCCAATTTTTTTCCTCCCCTCCACGCGCCAAAGGCGCGTGGAGGGGAGGTTTTTTTTGTAAATTCCATATACACAGGGTTTACACCCTGTGCTATGTTATGTCGCCCTTTCAGGGCTGTGCTTGGTTATCTCGCCCTTTCAGGGCTTAAAAAAAAACCTCCCGCAATCGCGGGAGGTTTTTTTATTTATTCTTCACTCCAGTCCATCTTGGTCTGGCGAACGTAGGTCTTGTAGCGCTGCTGAGCCATCTTCTGAGCTTCAGCGAACAGCTCCTCAGCCTCGTTAGGATAAGCCTTCTTCACTGAGAGGTAACGAACCTCACCCATGAGGAAGTCATGGAACTTGCTCCAATCAGGCTCCTTAGAGTCGAGAGAGAACGGGTTCTTGCCCTCGGCAGCCAACTGCGGGTTGAAGCGCCACAAGTGCCAGTAACCGCACTCAACTGCGCGACCTTCCTCAGCCTGGCTCTTACCCATACCGCCCTTGGCCTTCAGACCGTGGTTGATACATGGAGCATAAGCGATGATGAGTGATGGGCCGGGATATGCCTCAGCCTCACGGATAGCCTTGAGGCACTGAGCCTGGTCGGCACCCATGGCAATCTGGGCAACATATACATAACCATAGGTAGTGGCAATCATACCGATGTCCTTCTTCTTGATACGCTTACCCTGAGCGGCAAACTGTGCGATGGCACCAAGAGGAGTAGCCTTAGAAGCCTGACCACCAGTGTTAGAATATACCTCAGTATCGAGCACGAGGATGTTAACGTCCTCACCGCTGGCGATAACATGGTCGAGACCGCCGTAACCGATGTCGTAAGAAGCACCGTCACCACCGATAATCCACTGGCTGCGTTTTACGAGATAGTGGTCGAGGGTCTGAAGCTCCTGGCATACAGGACAACCCTTGGCTGCATTCTCGGCAATCAGCGGCTTCAGCTTAGCGGCAGCAGCCTTAGAGGCATCTGCATCGTCCTTGCCGGCAATCCACTCGCGGGCAGCTTCCTTGTATTCCTCAGAAACCTTGTCGCTCTCGAGCATCTCGTTGAGCAACTTCTCTACACGCTCCTTCATCTTCTTGTTACCGAGCACCATACCCAGACCGAACTCGCAGAAGTCCTCGAACAGTGAGTTGTCGAAGGCAGGACCCTGACCCTTGGCGTTGGTGGTGTAAGGAGTAGAAGGAATAGAAGCTGAATAGATAGAAGAGCAACCGGTAGCGTTGGCGATAATCTCACGGTCACCGAAGAGCTGAGAGATCAGTTTGACGTATGGTGTCTCACCGCAACCAGAGCATGCTCCAGAGAACTCAAACAGAGGCTGTGCGAACTGAGAGTTCTTCACATTGCTCTTGATGTCAACGAGATCCTGCTTGCTGGTAACCTTCTTTGTGAGGTAGGTCCAGTTGGCTGCTTCCTTCTGCATGTCGGCGTTGTCGGGATTGAACGGAACCATAGTGAGGGCCTTGCCGAGCTTAGGATTACCCGGGCAGACATCAGCACAGTTACCGCAACCGAGACAGTCGAGAACAGATGGCTCGATAACGAAGTGCATACCCTTCATGGCGGCAGGAGCCTTCATCTCAAGAGATGCACCCTCATAGCCACCTGCGAGTTCCTCGTCGGTCAGTACGAACGGACGGATAGCTGCGTGAGGACATACGTAAGAACACTTGTTACACTGGATACAGTTGGCTGAGTTCCATGCAGGTACGAATGCCTCTACACCACGCTTCTCATACTGTGCAGTACCGGTCATCCAAGTACCATCGACAGTGTCGTGCTTAACGAAGTCAGATACCTTCAGAAGGTCACCGGCCTGAGCGTTGATAGGACGAACGAGCTCCTTAACGAATGCGGGAGCGTCATCCTCCTTAACTGCGTCGTCGGGGAGGTTTGCCCACTCGGGATCTACAGCGAGAACCTTGTACTCACCACCGCGGTCAACGGCAGCATAGTTCATGTTGACAACGTCCTCACCCTTCTTGCCGTAAGACTTAACGATGAACTTCTTCATCTGCTCGATGGCAAGGTCAACTGGGATAACCTCAGAGATGCGGAAGAATGCAGACTGGAGGATGGTGTTGGTGCGGTTGCCCAGACCAATCTCCTGTGCAATCTTGGTAGCGTTGATATAATATACCTTGATGTTCTTCTGGGCGAACACACGCTTCACCTTGTTAGGAATGAAGTTGATGAGCTCCTCACCGTCGAAGATAGTGTTCAAAAGGAACGAACCGTTCTGACGGATACCACGTGTCACGTCATACATGTGCAGATAAGCCTGAACATGGCATGCAACGAAGTTTGGTGTGGTGATCTGATATGTAGAGCGGATGGGCTCGTCGCCGAAACGGAGGTGTGAGCAAGTGAAACCACCCGACTTCTTAGAGTCGTAAGAGAAGTAAGCCTGGCAGTGCTTGTCGGTGTTCTCACCGATAATCTTTACAGAGTTCTTGTTGGCACCTACAGTACCATCGGCACCCAGACCGAAGAACTTGCACTCCTGGATTGACTGTCCACCGAGAGCCATCTCCTCAACCTCTGGCAGAGAAGTGAATGTAACGTCGTCAACGATACCAACTGTGAAGTGGTTCTTTGGCTCGGGCAACTCGAGGTTGTTGAATACAGAGATAATCTTGGCAGGAGTAACGTCGGAAGAACCAAGACCGTAGCGACCGCCAACGATGAGAGGACGGTTCTCCACGTCGTAGAATGCGCTCTTAACGTCGAGATACAGAGGCTCACCCTCAGCTCCCGGCTCCTTTGTACGGTCGAGCACGGCAATGCGCTTGCAGCTCTTTGGTACGGCAGCGATAAGGTGCTTTACAGAGAAAGGACGATAGAGGTGAACGCTGATCATACCAACTTTCTTGCCCTCCTTGAGCAGGTGGTCGATAGCCTCGCGGGCAGCCTCGGTGGCAGAACCCATGAGGATGATAACGTTCTCAGCATCCTCAGCACCATAGTAGTTGAAGAGGTGATACTCACGACCGGTGATCTCAGAGATCTTACCGAGGTAGTATTCAACAACCTCAGGCACCTTGTCGTAGTACTTGTTGCAAGCCTCACGATGGGTGAAGAAGGTCTCGGGGTTCTCGGCAGTACCACGAGTAACAGGACGCTCAGGAGAAAGAGCACGGTCGCGGAATGCCTTGATATCAGCGGGGTCAACCAAAGGACGGATGTCCTCCTGGTCCATAACCTCAATCTTGTGATACTCGTGAGAGGTGCGGAAGCCGTCGAAGAAGTTTACGAAGGGCACCCAAGTCTTCAGAGTAGCAAGGTGGGGAACTGCTGTGAGGTCCATAACCTCCTGAACAGAACCAGAGCAGAACATGGCAAAACCAGTCTGGCGGCATGCCATTACGTCCATGTGGTCACCGAAGATACAGAGTGAGTGAGAAGCCAATGTACGTGCCGACACGTCGAACACGCAAGGCAGCAGCTCACCTGCAATCTTATACATGTTAGGAATCATGAGCAGCAGACCCTGAGACGCTGTGAAGGTGGTGGTGAGAGCACCAGCCTGCAGCGAACCGTGAACGGCACCGGCGGCACCGCCTTCCGACTGCATTTCCTGTACACTTACTGTCTGTCCCCAGAGGTTCTTTCTGGTGCGGGCAGACCACTCGTCAACATGCTCCGCCATTGGAGATGACGGTGTGATAGGGTAGATGGCAGCTACTTCTGAGAACATATAGCTCACGTGAGCAGCAGCCTCATTACCATCACAAGTGATAAATTTCTTTTCTTTAGCCATTTTAATATTTATAAATTAAATGATTAATATCCTAATTCTTATCTTAATTTTCAACCTTCAATTTTCAACCTTCAATTTTCAATTTAATAAAGGAATCCCAGCAACCACAGTGGTATCAGATTGTCATTTCCCACCTC
Source organism: Prevotella sp. (assembly GCA_022771625.1). Classification (GTDB taxonomy): domain Bacteria; phylum Bacteroidota; class Bacteroidia; order Bacteroidales; family Bacteroidaceae; genus Prevotella. Next base: position 83,370 of record JALFCW010000057.1, on the reverse strand, counting down.
GGTGTTGTATCGGGCATAGATAGTGTCCTGCCGGAATTTTTTCTTTTCAAAGTCATTAGCGTTGCAAATCTTAAACTTCAGAGAGCCGTCCACCCAATAGAAATCATCCTTAGCCCCTTGGTTTACATTGTGGTCTTTCCACATCGTGTTGACAAAGAATGTCTCCATCACGTCCTGTCTCTTGACTGCAATAGGATAGATGGCATACATCAAGTTGGTGTTGTGCATCATCACCTTGGATGGCTTCTTGGGAAACTCGCAACCCTTGGGGTATATCATATTGGTAAGTCGTGCATCCGCAAGATACTTGATGTAGTTCATTACCGTGGCTCGGCTTGTTTCTATTTCCTGCGCCAACCAACTGACGTTGGGGGCTTTGTTGCCCTCAAGGGCGAGCAGGTAGAATAGTTTTTTTATCTTAGTAAGATATTTCAGTTCGATTTGTTTTATTAGCAATATGTCAACCTCCGTCACCATGTTCATGGTCTTAAGCAGGTTTTCAGAGTAGTTGCGCTGCTCCTGAAAGAAGGGATAGAATCCGTGGTGCAGATAATCCTGAAAGAACGACAGTGGAGACACCTTAGGCAGGATGTCCTTAACGATACGCTCATGGTTGCGTAGGATTTCATCGAGGGTATATGGCCTGAAATGATTTCCAGTCTTGAGGTTGAGAAACTCGCGAAATGAGAATCCTCTCAGGTTGTAGCTCTTTACGATGTTGTTGAGCTCAGGGTTTTCCTCTTTGAGTCGCATCACGCTCGATCCCGTGAACACTATCTTAAGATTGGGATACATGTCGTAACACTTTCTCAGTTCCGGACTCCATTCCGGGTGCTTGAACACCTGATCGATAAGCAGCACTCTGCCTCCCTCATTGTAGAACTCACGGGCAAAGTCGGCTATGCCGCGACCCTGGAAATAGAAGTTGTTCATATTCACATAAAGGCATTTGCGGTCGTTGACGTCAAAGTGTTCCTTGGCATATTGCAACAGGAATGTTGTCTTGCCAATACCTCGGGTACCCTTGATGCCAATCAGGCGGTCATTCCAATTTATTTCGTCCATCAGTGTCCTGCGGACGGCTGCATTGGTGTGCTCCACCAGATAGGTATGTGTTCTGAAGAATTCTTCCATTTTTGCCTTTTATCCTCTATTTTGGGTACAAAGTTAATAATAAATTTGGAAATTGCAAACTCTATATGGCAAAATATCAAAAAAAAATTGTAATTTTGTGCCCGAAAAGGATAATTTGCCTCTTTTTGGGGCGTTTTTGTATGTTTATAGATAAAATATGAATTGATAAAATGGACAAAACATTACATATCTTCAATCCTGGCCACGATCTTGCACTGGCCACAGATATTGATAATTTCACACCTCCGCATGCTGCACGTGCATTGCGTGCGTCGCTCGATTATATCCCTGCATTGTGGGCAAAGGATGGCGATGTTGTTCTGGTAGGCGATATTGCCCATGCCCGACGCACTTTCACCCGACTATCGCAGCAGGTGGCTAAATATCGCAGGTGGCATGAGCCAGAGGTGGAGTTTATTGAGGAGCGACAACTGCGTGATTACGCCTTCACAAGAATCAATCCGTGGGGATGGGACAGGGCGTTGGCGTATTCGTTGCGACGACATGGTGTGGATGAGGGTTTGCTGCCCAAAGCCGAAGTGCTTCAGAGAGTGCGTGAAGAGTCACACCGTCGCACGGCTATGCATCTCCTCGCCCAGATAGGGATATCCGAGGCTTTCGAGTGCTCTACGCTAAATACCATCCACGACCTTATATATAAATATAATAAGGTGGTGGCAAAGGCTCCCTGGAGCAGTAGCGGCAGGGGCATACGTTTTCTCGACGACACTCTCGATGAGCATACACAGGGATGGTTGCGCAACACACTCAGGCATCAGGGCACAGTGATGATAGAGCCTTTATATAATAAGGTAATGGATTTCGGTATGGAGTTTTATCGCCATCCCGATGGAAAGGTGGAATATTTAGGACTGTCGTTATTCCAAACCGTTAATGGAGCATATACGGGCAATCTCCTTGTTACTGAGACTGTTAAGCGCGATATATTGTCGCGATACATATCTCTCGACGACCTCGATGCCTTCACCTCCGCGGCATGCGATTATCTAGGTGCTAATCTCTCTTATACCGGTCCCTTTGGCATCGACATGATGGCATTGGAGGGCAGGCGACTTGCCCTTGCCGAGATCAACCTGCGTCGCACAATGGGGCATGTCGCTCTTGCCATCTCTCCGCTCGACGACGACATACGTAGAGTGATGCATATCGAAACGGGAAATATTTATAAACTCAAAATAAGAATGAGATGAAAATTACTATCTTAACATTATTCTTTGTCCTCTGTATGCCGACAATGGCACAGAAAACATTTGTGGAGCGTAGTACAGATGTGCTTAGTGTAACACCAACATTGGCGGCGCTCACTGTGTCGATTGTAGAGAACGACACCAAAGGAATGGCAGAACTCGGACTGAGTACGGCTGCCACAATTGTAGCCAACTACGCCCTTGAGGCATCCATCAAGAAATCACGCCCCGACGGCACTGGAAACCACTCATTTCCGAGCACACATACGGCATTGGCCTTCGACGGAGCCTCCTATATGATGAAGCGATATGGATGGAAGTGGGGCATACCAGCCTACGCAGTAAGCACTTACGTGGCATGGGGTAGGGTGTATGCCGATAAGCATGACGTGTGGGACGTACTTGGAGGCGCAGCCCTTGGTACTGCCGCAGCCCTCGTCTTCACCCACTCGCGCAAGAAGGACATCTCGCTCTCCGTTTCACCATGTGTTATGGGCAATTCGGCTAAGGGACTGCACGCCTCGATAATATTCTGATTATCTATACACCACAGAGGTTACAGTAAGGACAGTGGGTGCATGCTGTCTTGTCGTCGGTGCATGCGAATGGCTGTTCGGGGTTGAATATCTCGGCAATAATCTGCTCCACGGTATTCATAAACTCCTCACGGAATTTCGACACGTCGGTCACCTTCTCCTTCTCATACACCACCGTAGGGTCGAAGTCTTTACCTGCTGAGTGTTGTATGTAGAGCAATGCCGGCGACACTTCCAATTTTTCGGGATTCATCATTGGCGACTCATCCACGAGCAGAGAGTAGATGAATGACTGGAGTATATATCCGTCGTTCCTCTTGTTGTTCTTTCCCGTCTTATAGTCAATCACGCGTATTCGCTTCACCCCGTCGGCACATGTCACACAGTCCATCCTGTCAATACGTCCTCCGATGGTGGTGGTGAGTTGTCCCTCGGCAGTCTTCACATTGATATCCTTCATCACCACATTCTCCAGTCCGAGGATGGTGAACGGGGCGAGGCGGCTGTCAATCTTCAGCAGTTGTTTGATATATGTGATGATCACACTGGCGTTGATAAGTTGGATACCGTTGACAGGGTGCATGATGTCATCCACAACTCCCTTGATGTAGGCGTCGTTGGCCAACAGCTGTTTCAGCGTCTGTGGCTGGATAGTGTGGGATTTATATGCGGCAATGACGCGCTCGTATATTTTTTGTACGGCATCGTGGAATATGTTTCCGAATGTGGGTGCATCAATCTTTCCGTCGTCAGCATCATCCTCCGGTTCGATTATCTCAGCCACATATCTGTAGTAGAATCTCTTCGGGCATTTTTGGTAGATATTGAGCGAACTCGGTGTGAACATCGGGGTGGCGCGTTCTGGATTGCGCTGCTTGTCAAATCGCTTGTGCAGCCTTTCCATCACCTCTTTAGTCTTTTTCTCGTCCTGGCATGTCGTGCTTCCCGCCTCCTGAGGCAATGACAGTGCCAGTCGCTCAATGTCATGCCCGCTCTCCACAAGCATCTGTAGCATGAACCGGCTCATCTCGCCAGTTGATGTAACATCGGCGGCATTGTTATATACGATTGTGATGTCCTCCGCCCTTTGCATCAGTCGGTAGAAATAATAGGCATATATCGACACCTTGTTGTCGATGGTGGTCAGTCCGTGGGCTTTGCGCACGTTATATGGTATGAACGACGTGTCGTTAACTCCCTTGGGCATATTACCCTCGTTGCATGACAACACCAGCAGATGCTCAAAGTCGAGGTTGCGTGTTTCGAGCACTCCCATAAACTGCACTCCCACTACCGGTTCGCCATGGAATGGGATACTCGTTGTGCGCACAATCTCACCATACAGTCGCATCATCGTGTGGCGGTCAACATCCAGGTCGCCATTGTTCACCAGTTCCAGTAATCTGTTCACCACGGTGTATGTGCGGAAGAGTGCCTCCGAGGTGAGTTGGTTGTCTTGCCCTGTGGTTTCACCACTTGTATCTGTATGCCCCTGAGCCATAAGTTTAAGCATGGCTATTGCCCATTCAAGCAATTGCTTGTTGTCATAGTCCTCGGTATGTTGGGCGGCGATGTCTTCAAGCAGCGATGCGAAATGCGTCTGTTGGAGTGGATAACCGGTAGTCACGTTGATGTCGTTAACCTCCTCGGGTATTGAGTGGATGACACTCTGCAGCAAAGCCTCGTCGCACATCACCACCGCCGTTTTTCTGCCGTCGTCGATGCGGTTGCCCTCCTTGAGCCATTGTCCCACATATCTTGCCTGCACGTCTTCGGTCGTTGCCGATGCGTATGTTATTTTTTTCGCTTTTCTGAAGTTGCGGTATATATCGGCATCGCTGGTGTCGAGTTCGTTGGTGAAGTAGGGTAGATACTGCTTGATATAATGCCCCGCCTCCGATGGGTTGACGTGTCCTGTCTTGGTAGCGAGATAGTAGTCGTCGAAATCCCAATAGAACTTTGCCTTTCCCATTTTCTGCAGTTTTGAGAATAGTAGCTGCTCCACTCTCTGAAGTACGTTGAATCCCACAAAGATATATCTGTCGAAGTCGAAATCCAAGCTGTCGTCTGTCGCCACCTTGCGATATAGTGCCCCCTCGTAGGCGATGCCCTGCGCCTCAAGACGCTCGTTGTATAATCTATATATGTCACCAAAGCGGCTCCATATCTTCATAAACCTCTTCTTTAGTTCGGTGGTTTTGTCCTCACTGAAGTTGCTGAAGAAGAGTTTTAGTGTCTCCACTTGCTCTGGCGAGAGATACGACACATCGTCGAGTTCGTGAAGGTCGCGCAGGTTGCAGAACACCTTTTTTGCGTCAGCCATATTCTTGTCGATGTCGTCGAAGTCGGCAAGCATCACTTGTCCCCAACCATAGAAATGGTCGAGTGTCTCGTCGCTCTCCGTCACCTCGGTATATGTCTTATACAGGTCGCATATTAACTTTATCTGATCGCCCGTAACCAACTGTGTATGACGGCGAAACAGTTCGCTGATAGTGATATACGACGGACTCCATATCGGTTTGCCTGCCAATCTCACGAGATGCTCGTTGAGAAACAGTGCCGCACGTTTGTTGGGGAACACCACGGCAGTGTGCGACAGGTTGGTGCCATACTTATTTATAATGTCTTCCGCTACGTATTCAAGAAACGTCTTCATATCTTTTTTACTCCTTATATCCCTTAAATAACTTCTTTAACTTCATTGCTATATACAAACCATAGGTAGCCCTTCACATTCTTGTGACCCATGGATGAGAGTAATTGCATATACCCCCTCACTTGGTCGTAATAAGAGTCGCGCGGGTGTCCAAACTTAAAGTCAACGACAGTGATAGAGTCGCCATTCATGATGACTCGGTCAGGACGCTGCTCCTCCACTTTTCCGGTGTCGGGATTCACATAAAGGATGGTGCACTCGTTGTAGAGGGTATTGCCCGTGGCAAACCATTCCGCCACCTTGGGGTGGGTGAGTCGCTTGCGCAGCAAACTCACGATGCGCTCCTTGTTGAATTTCTCGTCGTATAACAGTCCGTCCTGTTCGAGTTGCAGTAGCACTCCATCCACATCATCCGACGTGCGAATTTTAGAGAATACGTTGTGCAATATGCAACCTAGTTTCAGATAGCCGTTGCTCTCGGTGTCATCATCGCCCGAGATAAACTCCCTGCTCTTGTTGCTCTGTCTGAACTCAACCTGGGTGTCGTATTCCTCCACCTCCACAATCACTGGCTTCGACGGTTTTTTAAGCACATTCTCCGTCTTGCTATCAGCATTATTCTCCGCCACAGCATTGGCAACATATCTCTTTCCATATCTGAAGATGAGCTTGCTATCCTTGTCTTCCTCCCCCTCCAGGCTAGCCCCTTCCAGTGAGGCAACCACTTTGGGCAGGGTTTGTTCTATCAGTCGAGCCCTTCGCGATGCCGACTGTCCACGGTTGCTGATGACATACAGGTTGTCAACAGCCCTCGTAAACGCCACATACAGCAGATTGAGATTATCCACCACGTTCTGACTCTTCTCGATGTTATAGTCGTCGGCATATATCGTCTTCTGCAACTCTTGTTTGTAATCCACAGCGAGGAACGGCAGTTGGTTGTATGGCTCTGTCTTCGGACTGCACCACAGTTGGTTGCCGCCGAGTTCGTTGGCCCAGTCGCAGAAGGGGATGATCACATTGTCAAACTCCAGTCCCTTGCTTTTATGTATGGAAATGATGCGTATTCCGTCCTGCTCTCCCACACTGATAGTCTTTCGTGATAACGTGGCATTCCATTCGTCGATGAAACCTTCTATCTTTCCCGTACTGCTCGCCAGATAGTCGGTGAGATGGTCATAGAAGGCGCATATATATGCCTCTTCGCCCTTTATCTTCGACAGGTTGAAGATACGGTATATTTTCTCCACGGTTTCGAAGAGGGGCATGGCTGCCAGAGCCTCCATATTGGAGGTATATTCCTCAGGCAGCAGTGATGTGAGTGGCTGTCCCGAAAGAAGCAGTTGGTTGTCACTGACGCCCGGTTCCACCACCACCTGTTGATACAGTTTGGCAAGCGTGGCTTGGGTGAGCATCTCGTCGGGATGAGTGAGCAGATACAATGCGTTGATGATAATCCTCACTGCAATAGACACATTGAGTTGGAATGCCTCGTCGCTGATGATGCGCAAGTCGGGACGCTCTGTGGCAAAATAGCTTGCGATATTCTTGATGACTTCGTTTTTTCTCACCAGTATGGCTATCTTGTTGAGTGGCACCCCGTCGGCTGTCAGACTGTCGATATATCTCTCTATGGCTGCCATCATATCCTCGTCCTCGCTATCCTTTGGCAGCATTTCCACAACCACCTCACCATTGCCTTTGTTCTTTTCCTTGTATTTCTGTTCCACGTCGGAGTATGCGGTCTTAAGTTGCTCTGACATTTCGATGCAGTAATCCTTCATGTCGGCACACTCAATACCTGCCGCCTCTACAAAGAAATGGTTGTTGAACTCCACCACATTGCCTTGCGAGCGGTAGTTGGTGTCGAGTGTGGTGATGTGCATGGTCTCGTCGGGATTGGCAAATTCGCCGGTGATATTGTTCAGCAGTCGCCAGTCGCCCGAGCGCCATCGGTAGATGCTCTGCTTAACGTCGCCCACGATAAGATTGGATGATGCCTGATGACTCATGCACTCGTTGAGCAGCACTTTGAAGTTGGCCCATTGCACGGTACTAGTGTCCTGAAACTCGTCGATCATGATATGTTCGAGTATTGCTCCTATCTTTTCGAATATGAAAGGCGAGTCGGTGTCTTGTATCAGTGAGTTGAGCAATTGTTGTGTGTCGCTAAGCAGGAATCTGCCTGCCTCGTCGTTCAGTTCCCTCATCTTGCGCTCAATGCTGCCCAATAGTCGCAGTTCGTTGAGGTGCTTTAATGTGGTGAGGGCTGACAGATAGGCCTCGTAATTCTCTTTGAAGTTATCCAATGCCCGGTTGAGCATGGGCCTGAGTTGATCTTCCACTATTGTAACAATCCGGGCTCGATCCCTATGGTCTTTCTTCACCCATTTCTCGGCGTCGTTCGCTGCATCCGTCACCAGTTTGCCGATGGCTTTGTCAAGTGCGGTCATATCGCGCAGTTTGATGAAGAATCCGCACACACCGCTACTGCCTCTAGAGAAATCACTCACATCCAGACCATTGGCGTCGAGGCAATCAAAGAACGTCTTTGCCACTTTCTGAAATTCAGCTTTGGCATTGTCGGCCACCGCCTTGATGTCTTTTATATAATTCTTGAAGAAGTCGGGATTGGCGGTCACCTCGGCCAGTCTCTTGCTCTCCAACTTATAGAAGTCGCGGAAGATGGTGCGTCCGAATGTCTTCAGCGGAGTGATCACGTTCCATCCCTTGTCGTCATTGATATTGTCTTGGATATAATCGAGAATCCATTTCATCAGGTCGTCGTCCATGCGCAGCGACGCTATCAGTTCATCCACAGCCATATCTTCCACCTCATAGTCATTGAGCTCAATTTTCAGGTTGGCGGTGAGGTCGAGTTCGCGTGCCAGGTTGCGCAGCACGCGTTGGAAGAACGAGTCGATGGTCTCCACCCTGAAGTTGCTGTAGTGATGCAGCAGCAGGTTGAGAGCTGTGGCAGCACGGCGTCTTACCTCCTTGGGGTCAAGGGGAAGCGAACGGCGCACTGCGGCGAGATAGTCGTCGGAGTCGGACAGTTGGTTGGCGATGCCATACAATTGACTTAGTATGCGCATCTTCATCTCCTCGGTGGCTTTGTTTGTGAAGGTCACTGCGAGGATATTTCTATAACACTGCGGATTGTCTATCAGCAGTTTGATGTATTCCGTGGCAAGGGTGAATGTCTTTCCGCTTCCAGCGCTTGCCTTATATACTGTTAATGCACTCATATATGCTTACCATTTTCTAAATAATTCTAATGTGAATTTGAATCCTATTTCTTGGAAACTCATATTTAGGAACGACACGAAAGCCCCCAAAGACAGGTATCTCGACTTAAATCCATAGCCCAACTCAGTGTAAGGCCTCGTATTGTCGAGCAACAGAAAACTGGCATATGCCCTTTCCGTCTCCAGATATTTGCCCACCAACGGTGTGAACGCAAGGAACATCAGCGGCGACTCAAATGAGGCATTTGCCCGGAAGTAGGATCGGGACATGTTATACCAATCGCTGTTCACCAACTGAAACTCACCCGACCAATCGTCGTCCCATCCGTCGGGCAGGTAGTTCTCGTGGAAGTTGGTGTAGTCGATGAAGTGGGTCACCTTGCGATTGCTGTAGAATCCGTAACCAGCGCGCAGGTTAAGTATGCGCAGTGATTGCATCTTCCTCTTATACGACGCGTCAAACTCCCATTTCTCGTATTCCATATTGGATTTCATAACGTTCTTTATTCCCCGTTCATAGTTCAGCGAGAGCGTGGGCCACGCAGGGGTGGGGGTGTAGGTCATTCTCAGCGACGGGGCAAAACTGTTGTATTTCGTCTCCTTGCCCTCGGCTCTCACGGCTTCCGGGTTGACGGCGGTCCTGCTGTGATACATAAGAGTGGGTGTCATCTCCACCTTTCCTATCATATAGTTGAGCGACAGTCGCATGTTGAAGTCGTTGAAATAGTCGGGCAGCTGAAAGTTGGATATCCTGTTGCCGTTGGCCACATCGACCTCTATCCATCCCCTGTATTTGTTGCTGAAGTTATATCTCAGCGGCGTGTTGAAAAACAGCTGCTTAATCTTGAAGTTGTATCCTATTCGTGGTGTAAACGAGATAAAATGCGACTCATTGAATTTCAGTGTACCACCCATCTTCAGATGATACGACAATCCCCTTCGTCCGCTGTAGCTCAGATAGAGAGGGTTGATCAGTGGTGACAATCTCACCGACGCTTTTTCGCTTCCTGTGGAGTGACTGTTGAAGATATGATTGCCGATGATATCCCATGTATTTGGTTTTCGCTTCACGGTGGGGATGGTGTCGGTGTTGCCATAGTGCTCGTCATAGAGTCCACGCTGCTTGGAAGTGAGAGCCATTGGTCGCAGATAGTTCATGGCGAGTCGTTTGTCGGTGATACTGTCGGGTATCGTGCCGTGGCAGTTGAATGAAGCATAGAAGGTGGTACGGATATGGTTGCCCATAAACTTGAACATCGTTCTCGAGGTAGAGTTTATCGGTATGATCGATGGGTTGTTGTTGATGTCTCCCATCTCCACATCCACCGAGAACTCCATCATGTCGTATGTACCTAATATCTTTGCGTTCACTATTCGTCCCGTCAGGTTATCCACAAGGGCGAATCCCTTCACCAACTGTGTGTTTCTCGCCCTCGGTATGTATGACACAATACTGAATTTGTTGCTCATCGGTGTCACTTGGTAGAAATAGAATATCTTGTTCTGCCTGTTGAATGGTGACAGCAACGTGCCCTCAAGCAGGTCGATGGCATATAGGTCGGGCACTATATAGTTGACCATCGTAGGCATAATATTCCCAGAGTGGGGCACAGTGGTCAATTGCAGTTCTTTCTGTATGTCATAGTGTTTCACGTCCTTGAATCTTATCGTCCCGTACATCTCTCCAACGAAACTTCTTTTTCCCTTGGATATGTCGTAGAGTGACGGCACGAGGGCGAGCGAGGCATTGCGCTTGAGTACATCTACATCATATTTTATATATATGTTGCGCATGGAGTCGCTTACCTCGGCTGCAAAGTTGCGGCGGTAGTCATATATACGCTGGATGAGGAGCGAGTCGGCTGTCTTGACTCCTCCAAAAGAAATGCTGGACATACATGACAGTATGCCCAGCATTAGTATCTTTATGGACCATTTGCTCTTCATGCGCCCCAAAGGTACGAATATTTTTTGGGACTGCAAAATATTTCGGCAAATTATCCTAAATATTTCATCAAAATCTTTGCATTTCCGCTGTCGCGCAGCTTTGCGATACTCTTTTCACGTATCTGGCGAACACGTTCGCGGGTCAGACCAAGTTGGTCGCCAATCTCCTCTAGTCCTTTCTCGTGGCAACCTATACCAAAGCACTCGCGGATGATGGTTATCTCGCGGTCCTTAAGCACCTTGCTCAGCACATTGTTGAGTTCCATTGCCATAGACTCGTGGTCAACCATACGGTCGGTGCGGCTATCATCGCCACTCGCCATCACGTCGAGCATGCAGTTGTCCTCACCATCCTGAAACGGAGCGTCGATCGACACGTGATGACCGTCGGCCATAAGGCTCTGACCAATCTTCTCCTCGTCGAGCTTGGTCATCTGACTCAACTCCTGTACTGACGGATGACGCTGGTTCTCCTGCTCAAACTTGTTGATCTCGTGATTGATCTTGTTGAGCGAACCCACCTGGTTGAGAGGCAGGCGCACAATGCGGCTCTGCTCGGCGATGGCCTGCAGGATGCTCTGGCGAATCCACCATACTGCATAAGAGATAAACTTAAAGCCTCGTGTTTCGTCAAACTTCTGTGCTGCCTTAATTAGACCAATGTTACCCTCGTCAATCAAATCAGTAAGAGTAAGTCCCTGGTGCTGGTACTGCTTGGCTACCGAAACGACGAATCTCAGGTTGGCTGTAACCAACTTGTCCTTGGCTCTCTCGCCTTCAGGACCGCCCTTGCGAATCTTCTGTGCCAGTTCTATCTCCTCGTCGATGGAGATAAGCGGTGCACGACCGATTTCTACAAGATACTTGTCCAGAGCTTCGCTCGAACGGTTTGTAATACTCTTCTGAATCTTTAATTGTCTCATCTTAAAAAATACCTATTTTATATCTAACTAACTGTAATTCAATTAATTAGGGTACAATCCCCCCAGAATCGATGCAAAGTTACGAAAAAATACCATAAGTTGTACACTTAACACTATATATTTATTCTTTTTTAACACTATAAGCCCTAAAAGGGCGACATAACATAGGATAGGGCATAAGCCCTATCTTGTATAGCCCATTTTTTTCCTCCTCCCCTCCACGCGCCAACGGCGCGTGGAGGGGAGGAGTTTTTTTGGGGGTAAATTGCATACACAGGGTTTACACCCTGTGCTGTGTTATGTCGCCCTTTCAGGGCTAGGCTGCGCTGTGTTATGGCGCCCCTTTAGGGCTAGGCTTGGCGGATGCCATACATAGATAGGAATTACGTAGTAAGTCATAAAAAGGCAACCTGCTTTGTGTTATGCGCAGGTTGCCTTTTCTGGGTGTTTCTGTATTATATTATGATTAAATAATATATTACTTATTTACGGGTATCTTCTCGACACGACGCTGATGGCGACCGCCCTCAAACGTGGTCTTGAAAAACTCGTCCATGATTGCTCCAGCTGTCTTGTTGTCGATGAAACGACCTGGCATAACCAGTACGTTGGCATCGTTGTGCTGACGGCAGAGATGGGCAATCTCAGGTATCCATGCAAGACCTGCGCGAACTCCCTGATGCTTGTTGAGAGTGATGCTGATACCCTCACCACTACCACAGACGGCAATGCCAGGATATACTTCTCCGCTCTCAATGGCTTCGCCTAAGGCATGGCCAAAGTCGGGATAATCGCAGCTGAGGTCGCTATATGTGCCAAAGTCCTTATAGGCATAGCCATGCTCGTCCAAGTACTGGAGCACATATTTCTTTAATGCGAAACCTGCGTGATCGCAAGCTACTCCAACTGTCTTTACTTCCATATTACAACATCGCTTTTACTTGTTCGTAAACGTTCTGACCGGTGTAACCGAGCTTCTCGTCGAGAACCTTGTAAGGTGCTGAGAAACCGAAGCTCTCAAGTCCCCAAATCTTTGACTCGGGAGCAGCACCAATCAGGAAGCCCTGGAGATTGACAGGCAGACCGGCGGTCATACCGAATACCTTGGCTCCGACAGGAACAACGCTCTGCTGATACTCTGCACTCTGAGTGCGGAACAGACCCTCTGAAGGTACACTCACGATGCGCACCTTGACACCATCCTTGCGGAGGAGTTCGGCACCGCTGACGAGGGTTGATACCTCAGAACCAGTGGCAACGAGAACTACATCGGGATTCTCATCTGAACCTGCCACTACATATCCTCCCTTGCGAGCCTGCTCGTAGTCGTTGCCCTCAGGAAGGTTGTTGATGTTCTGACGGCTGAAGATAAGGGCTGTAGGTGTGTCCATATTCTCCATTGCCATTGCCCAAGCTACGGTTGTCTCCTTGGCATCGGCAGGACGGAGTACGAGGCAAGAGTTCTTGCCGGCATGGTTCTTCAGTTTCTCCATCAGGCGGATCTGTGCCTCCTGCTCAACTGGCTCGTGGGTAGGTCCATCCTCACCAACACGGAATGCATCGTGGGTCCAGATGAACTTAACGGGCAACTGCATGAGGGCTGCCATACGTACGGCGGGCTTCATATAATCTGAGAATACGAAGAATGTACCGCAGGCGGGGATTACACCACCATGCAGAGACATACCGATGCAGCAGCATGCCATAGTGAGCTCGGCAACACCTGCCTGGAAGAATGCACCGCTGAAGTCGCCCTTGACGAGTGCCTTTGTCTGTTTGAGGAAGCCGTCGGTCTTGTCAGAGTTGGAGAGGTCGGCTGAAGCGCAGATCATGTTAGGTACCTGCTGTGCCAATACGCTCAGACAAGCGGCAGATGCGCTACGTGTAGCGTCGTTGTCCTTCTGCACGCACTTACTCCAGTCAATCTTAGGAGCCTTGCCGCTAAACCACTCTGCCTGCTGGGCAGCCTTCTCAGGATTAGCATCTGCCCATGCCTTCTCCTCGGCATAACGCTCGGCGCAGATGCCCTTGAGCTCCTCGGCACGCTTGGCATAGAGTTCCTTGACCTCGGGGAAGATCTGGAAGGGGTTCTCGGGATCGCCACCAAGGTGCTTGATAGTGTTGACAAAGGCGTCGCCACCAAGAGGAGCACCGTGAGTCTTGCAGTTGGCCTCATAAGAAGAACCGTCGGCCTTGAGGGCTCCCTTACCCATGATACACTTACCGATGATGAGGGTGGGCTTGCCTTCTACCTTCTTTGCCTTGTCGAGAGCCTCGCGAATCTGGTCAACGTCGTTACCGTTGATCTCGAATACCTCCCAACCAAGGGCACGATACTTGGCGGCTGTGTCCTCGTTCATAACTTCCTTGGTCTCAGTAGAGAGCTGGATGTCGTTGCAGTCGTAGAACATGATGAGGTTGTCAAGACCGAGAACTGATGCAATACGGGCTGCACCCTGAGAAATCTCCTCCTGGATACCACCGTCGGAGATATATGCATAAATTGTCTCCTTATCGAAGGTGGGGTTTCCTGTGTGGGCAGCCAAGAACTTGGCGGCAATGGCAGCACCTACGGCAAACACATGACCCTGACCGAGAGGACCAGAAGTGTTCTCAATACCACGGGCGATCTCAAACTCGGGGTGACCGGTGGTCGGAGAACCCCACTGACGAAGCTGAGCAAGTTCGTCGAGGGTAAACTTGCCGATAAGGGTAAGCTGTGAATAGAGCATCGGAGCCATGTGGCCGGGATCGAGGAAGAAACGGTCGCGACCTACCCACTCGGGATTCTGGGGGTCATACTTCAGGTACTCGCTATAGAGCACGTTGATAAAGTCTGCACCACCCATGGCACCACCAGGGTGACCACTCTTTGCTTTTTCTACAGCTGAGGCAGCGAGGATACGGATGTTATCCGCTGCCTTGTTCATAAGATTCTTGTCATTCATCTTTTTAAAGTTTTATAATGAGTTACATGTTTTTACTTAAGAGATTGTGATATCGGCTGCAAAGATACTATTTTATATCGAGAACAACGATAGATTTGGCAGGAATTTTCACTGTAAGCACGTTTTTCTTTATTTTTGCGTCCTTAAATGCAGTGGGAACTACTACCTGAGTGTTGTCGAAGTCGTTGTAGTCGGTGATATTCTTGCAGGTGAGGATGCGGCCGCTCACTGACTTTGCCTGAGCTCCGTCGAGGTTGATGGTGAGGGTCTGAGCCTTGTCGAGGCATACGTTGGCAAGCGACATGATAATGCTGCCATCGGCTTTCTTGGCGGCCGATGTGCTCACGGCAGGTACCTTGCGACCATCCTTGGCGTGATCGTCACCGCGCACCTCTATTGAGTCAACGTTGACATCGCAAGGAAGATAGGTGGCCTCCTGGAATCCCTTGTACATCTCGAAGACGTGATAGGTGGGAGTGAGAACCATGTGACCAGTGCCCTTCTGGTCGGTGAGGATCATCGACTGGAGCACGTTTACCACCTGTGCGATGTTTGCCATACGAAGGCGGTCGGTGTGACGATGGAAGACATTGAGTGAGAGCGCTGCCACGAAAGCGTCGCGCATAGTGTTCTGCTGATAGAGGTGACCAGGGATTGTGCCGGGCTCCTCGTCCCACCATGTTCCCCATTCATCGAGCAAAAGACCAATCTTCTTATCGGGGTCTTTCTGGTCCATAATAGCGGCATGACGCTTGATGACATCTTCTACCTCAAGGCACTTGCCCATTGTCCAATAGTATTCATCGGGATTGAACTTGAGAGCGGCTCCCTTGCTGCCTGACCATCCTGTTACGGTGTAGTAATGCAGGGAGATACCGTTCATGGTGTGACCAGCCTTTTCCATCAGCACCTTTGTCCAGTTCCAGTCGTAGTCGCTCGCACCACTGGCAATCTTATACAGATTGTTGCCGTCGTAGTTGCGGCAGTAGGTCTGATAGCGACGGTAAAGGTCGGCGTAGTATTCGGGAAGCATGCTTCCACCACATCCCCAGCTCTCGTTGCCGACACCGAGGAACTTCACCTTCCATGCTTTGTCACGTCCGTTCTGACGACGCAGTTTTGCCATAGGGGTATCGCCATCGCTGGTCATATACTCCACCCACTTGGCGAGCTCCTCAACAGTGCCGCTACCAACGTTACCGCTAATGTAGGGTTCGCAACCGAGCATCTCGCAGAGGTTGAGGAACTCGTGAGTACCGAAGGAATTGTCCTCGATGGTGCCGCCCCAGTTGTTGTTCTGCATCTTGGGACGCTTCTCCTTAGGACCAATTCCGTCCATCCAGTGATACTCATCGGCGAAGCAACCGCCAGGCCAACGGAGTACGGGTATCTGAAGAGCCTTCAAAGCATCGAACACATCCTTACGATAACCATTGATATTAGGTATCTGGGAGTTTTCACCTACCCACAGACCTCCGTAGATACATGAACCAAGATGCTCGGCAAACTGGCCGTAGATTTCTTTATGGATTTTCTGCTTGCCCTGATCGGCGTGGATTGTCACAGTTGCATTTTCTGCAAACACTGCTGCAGACATCGCTGCAGACAGTGTTATAGTTGTAAGTACTCTTTTCATCTTTAATTTTTTGGAAAGAATTTTTTTCAATAATTTCGCTGCTTTGCAACAATTAAGCCTTATTGTCAACAGCTGCCTGTTCAATGGCAAGACCGCGCTTGTAGTTCTCGATCCACTTGTTGAATCCGGCTACATCCTCGGCTGTCGGTGCAATCTCAACGCCAGTGTTGCCTGCGAAGACATTCGACTCAAGCCAATCGGCGAGGGTAGAACCATTGTTATTATTAACAAGGTAAGATGCAAGAAGGGCGATACCCCATGCTCCACCTTCGCCTGCGGTCTCCATTACGGAGATGGGAGAGTTGATGGCAGCTGCGAGGACACGCTGACCTACACCCTTGGTCTTGAACAAACCGCCATGACCAGTGATACGGTCAACCTTGACATGCTCCTCGTTGAAGAGAATGTCATTGCCTATCTTAAGCACACCGACAGAGGCGTAGAGGTTGGCGCGCATGAAGTTGGCAAGGTTAAACTTGTCGTTGGCTGAGCGCACGAACATGGGGCGTCCCTCGGCAAGACCAGTTACTGGTTCGCCTGAGATATAGTTGTAGGCGATAAGTCCACCACAATCGGCATCACCTGTAAGGGCATTGTTATAAAGTTTGCCGAATACCTCGTTCATATCTACCGGAATACCAAGTAGTTGCTGATATTCCTTAAAGAGATTCACCCATGCATTGAGGTCGCTTGTACAGTTGTTGCAGTGAACCATAGCAACGAGAGAACCATCGGGTGTTGTCACCATATCAATCATTTCGTATGGCTTGCTGAGGTCTTTCTCCAATACAATCATTGAGAAAGAAGATGTTCCGGCAGACACATTACCTGTGCGCTGCTTTACGGCATTTGTAGCCACCATACCAGTGCCAGCATCGCCTTCGGGAGGACAGAGTGGAATACCTGGTTTCAGGTGTCCAGAGATGTCGAGTTTCTGTGCACCCTCGGCAGTAAGGAAACCGGCATTCTCGCCAGCATTCAACACCTCAGGCAGAATGTCGAGCAATGTCCATTTGAATCCCTTGGGAGCAATGAGCTTGTTGAATTTCTCAACCATAGCGGCAGAGTAGTTGTGTGTTTCGGGATCGATAGGCAGCATACCTGAGGCATCGCCTATGCCAAGCACCTTATTACCGGTGAGTTGCCAGTGGATGTAGCCGGCAAGAGTGGTAAGGAAGTCAATGTCTGCCACATGCTCCTCGTTGTCGAGGATTGCCTGATAGATGTGTGAGATGCTCCAACGGAGAGGAATGTTATACACGAATAGCTCCGACAGTTCTGCGGCTGCCTTGGCGGTATTGGTGTTGCGCCATGTGCGGAAGGGAACGAGAATATTCTGTTGGTCGTTGAAGGCCATATAGCCGTGCATCATGGCACTGATGCCAATAGCGGCAAGTTCCTCAATCTCGATGTCATACTCGGCAAGCACGTTCTTGCGAAGGTCGGCATAGCAGTCCTGTAAGCCATACCAAATGGCCTCGGTACTGTAGGTCCAGAGTCCGTCAACAAGCTGGTTCTCCCACTCGTGGCTACCCTGTGCGATAGGTTTGTTTTCACCGTCGATGAGAACGGCCTTGATACGGGTAGAGCCAAACTCAATACCGAGAATGGCTTTACCCTGTTGGATTGTTTCTTTTGCTGTCATATTCTTATCTCAACGCCTTGTTCAACATGTAATATACCTCGTTGTTGCGAAGCTCCTTCTTGAAGCCGCTGATGGTGGTATTCTTGTCGATGTTGACATATTCGATACCTACCATCTCGGCGAAGTCCTCCCAGTACTCGGCAGTGATGTCGTAAGAGAATGCACTGTGGTGAGTACCACCTGCGAGAATCCATGCACCAGCACCGATTTCGAATGTAGGCTGCGGAACCCAGAGAGCGGATGCTACGGGGAGCTTGGGCATTGGCTTAGGTTCGATACACTCTACCTCACTTGTGATAAGACGGAAGCGGTTGCCGAGGTCAACAACTGTTGCCTTGATACCCTTACCTGTCTTGGATGTGAAGACGAGACGTGCAGTCTGCTCCTTGCGGATACCGATACCGAGGAAGTGTACCTCAAGTGTGGGTTTGTCAACAGCAATGAGAGGACATACCTCAAGCATGTGGCTCTGGAGAGATGATGTGCAGTCGGCTGCAAAGTTGAGTGTGTAGTCCTCAAGGAATGAGCATCCCTTGGCAAGACCCTGATTCATCACCCACAGTGAGCGATAGAGACAAGCGGTCTTCCAGTCACCCTCAGCACCGAATCCGATACCCTCGGCCATCAGACGCTGTGATGCAAGACCAGGAATCTGGTCGAAACCGATGAAGTTCGGGTCGTTGATGTCTGCCTCACCGAGGTCGTCAAAGTTGGTGGTGAAGGCTGTTGCACCTTCTTCCTTCAACACGCGACGCAGAGCAATCTCGGCCTTTGCAGCATGCTTTACCTTCTCCCAATATACCTCTTCGCCCGACTCGTCAATCTTGATGGTGTAGGCCTTCTTGTATTCCTCAACAAGTGCATCTGCCTCTTCGTCAGACACCTGCTTCCAATACTCCATGAGGTTAGATACTGGATAGTAGTCAACATGATAACCAAGACGCTGCTCAAACTCAACACGGTCACCGTCGGTAACGGCTACGTTGTTCATGTTCATACCGAACATCAGACAGCGTACATTGTGGGAATCGGCTACAGCTGCTGCAACGCGCGACCAAACGGCGATGCTCTCCTGAGCCTCGGCGCTCTTCCAATGACCAACAACAACCTTGCGGGGAATACGCATGCGGCTGCAGATATGACCGAACTCGATGTCGCCATGAGCCGACTGGTTGAGGTTCATGAAGTCCATATCGATGGTATCCCATGGCAACTCTGCGTTGTACTGGGTGTGGAAGTGGAGAAGAGGCTTCTGGAGTGCCTGCAGACCCTTGATCCACATCTTGGCTGGAGAGAAGGTGTGCATCCATGTGATGATACCAACACACTTCTCGTCGTTGTTGGAAGCCTTCATAATGGCTTCTACCTCTGCCGATGAATTGGCAGTGCCCTTATAAACTACCTTGATAGGCAGGCGGCCAGAGTCGTTGAGACCGGCTACCATTTCCTTTGAGTGACTATCAACTGCTACTACTGCATCACCTCCATAAAGGAGCTGTGCACCTGTTACGAACCATACTTCGTAGTTGTCAAATGCTTTAACCATGACTTTAAGTTTTTAATTTTGTTAGATTTATTTATTATTGTATTTTAATGTTTTTTCTGACCGTAATAAGCGTTGGGACCATGCTTGCGGCTGAAATGCTTCTCAACAAGCAAGGGATTCATTGTGGTCCATGGATTGAGAGTGAACGAGATATATGCCATCTTTGCCACCTGCTCCATTACTACGGCGTTATACACTGCATTGTCAGCATCCTTGCCCCATGAGAAAGGACCATGGTTCTTCACCAATACTCCGGGAGTGTGAACAGGATTGATGTTGCCATCCTTAATACGCTTCACAATGACATTACCGGTCTCGAGCTCGTAGTCGCCCTTTACCTCTGCCTCTGTCATGGCATCGGTGCAAGGGATTGAGTCGTGGAAATAGTCGGCATGGGTAGTTCCGATATTTGGAATGTCCTTACCAGCCTGTGCCCATGCTGTGGCATAGGTGGAGTGGGTGTGTACAACACCGCCAATTTCGGGGAAGGTGCGATAGAGCACAAGATGGGTAGGGGTGTCGGATGAGGGATTGAGATTTCCTTCTACAACCTTACCTGTCTGCAGGTCAACAACCACCATATCTGATGCCTTCATATCGTCATAGCTTACGCCCGACGGTTTGATTACAACGAGGCCTTTCTCTCGGTCAATACCCGAAACGTTGCCCCATGTGAAGATTACAAGATTGTGTTTTACAAGGTCGAGATTTGCCTTGAAAACTTTTTCTTTAAGTTCCTCTAACATAGTCTTTTTTCCTTTCTTTATTAAATTTATAGATAATGTATTATTTTTGATATATATAGGGACTCAAAGTTTGAAATTCGGGTCCTCTTTGTATGCATGTTTATTGAAACGGTAGAGAAATGCTCCGCGCTTGGATGACGTCTTGTCGATGAGTTCGGTCTTCTCTATAAAATCCATTTCCTTGATGCGCTTGCGGAAGTTGCGCTTGTCCATTTCCTCTCCGTTGATGGCCTCATAGAGATGCTGTAGCTGGGTTAGCGTGAAGAGTGGGGGAAGGAGGCGGAAACCTACTGGTTCGCGCGACACTTTTTCCTGCATCATTTTCCGTGCCTTTATTATCATCTTGTTGTGGTCGGAGTACATCGTCGGCACGTTGTCGATGTTAACCCATTCCACTCCGTGCTGCCTGCGCAGCTCATCGTCATAATCTTTTACGTTAATCAGCGCATAATAGGCTATTGATATAACTCGTTCGCCTGGGTCACGGTCAACTTTACCAAATGCTCCTACCTGACGCATAAACAGTTTGTTCAGACCTGTAAGTTCTGCTAGCACTCGGTTGGCTGCCTCGTCAATACTCTCGTCATGACGAACAAAACCACCATAAAGTGACCATTCACCACGGCCCGGATCCATTTGGCGCCTGCCTATCAGCACACGCAATTCGCCTTCGTCGAAGCCAAAGATAATACAGTCAACTGAGACGAATACCTTGTGATAATTTCCGTAAAAACCAGTCATAAATGTCTTTTTATTTTTGTTTTATTGACGGGACGGCTTACATCTTATGTATGTATTATGCCGTCCCGTCATGAGTAGTGTGTTGTGAATATATTACCAGAAGTAGGCGTAGAAGCATGCGCAAAGACCGATAACAACGAGGGTTCCTACGATGTCAAACCAGCCCCAGCTTTCACGGATCGACTTCTTGAAGTCGGAAGTGAAGGTGATGGCCTCTACCTGTGCCTTGCTTGGAGCTGGAGTGAAGCAGCTCACTACTATCATAAATATAATAAGGAACACGAGCAACCAGCACTCGAAAACGAGCCAGTTGGTCTGCCAGAACCATGCAGTGGCATCCCAGAAAGCACCATCCATTGCTGATTTTCCTGTATCGGTAATCACATTGGTAACAAGGCGTACCATACCAATGAGGAAGCCTACGATCATCGTGTATTCTCCTGACTTAGGAGTAATCTTCTTGGAGAAGATACCCATAGCGAACACTGCTACCATCGCTGGAGCAAGCAACGACTGGATGCCCTGGAGATAATTGTAGAGTGTGTCCATCTTCATCATAATGGGCAACCATGCAAAACCAAGAACTACGACTACCACGGTGGCTACACGACCTACGAATACATAATGCTCCTCGCTCTTGCCCTTCTTGAGGGGCTTGTAGAAGTCCTCGGTGAAGAGGGTTGCACAGCTGTTGAAGAATGCTGCAAGTGATGCTACAAGGGCGCAGATGAATCCAATGGTAACGATACCCTTAATACCGGCAGGAAGAACGTTCTTAACCATGATGGCAAAGGCAGCGTCGGTCTCCTGCATCTCGATTGAACCTTGCTCTGCCAAGGCAGCGGCAATCATACCAGGGATAAGGAACATGAAGCAAGGAAGTACCTTGAAGAAACCGGCGGCGATAGTACCACGGCGGGCACGCTTCATCACCTCCTCATTGCTCTCGCCAGGTACCTGTCCGAGTACACGCTGAACAATGTGCTGGTCAGTACACCAATACCAGAAACCGATGATGGTGGCACCGATGAACACTACGAATCCAGGATACTCCTGATACATACTGTCACCAGCCTCCCAGTGGAACATGTGGGTTGTACCATAACCGTTGTTCAACTGGTTGCAATAGTTCATCATGCTTGTCCATCCCTCACCGATGCTACCACCACCGAGGGTGGCCAAACCGAGGAAGAGTACAAGGAATGAACCAATAACAAGAATAGGAGTCTGAATGGTAGAAAGTGTCATCACTCCCTTCATACCTCCAAATACGGTAAAGATGGTGGTGAGGATGATAAGACCGATGGCTCCTGCCCAGAAATTCAAGCCCCAGAGGTACTCGAAGAAGATACCACCAGTGAGGGCGGTTACGCTCACCTTTGTGAGGATGTAGGCAACGAGGGTGATAATCGACAGCCATGAACCAGTGCGCTGGGTGTAGCGGAACTTAAGGAAGTCGGGCATAGTGATAATCTTACCCATCTTGTTGATGAGAAGCTGATAGAACGGTACGAATAACCAACCGAGGATGAGGATCATCCATCCCTGCATCTCCCAGTGAGCCATACCCACACCGCTCTTCGCACCGGTACCAGCGAGACCTACAAGGTGCTCACTACCGATGTTGGCGGCGAAGATAGCCATACCGATTACATACCAGGGTTCACCCTTACCGAAGAGGTAAGCAGAGGAATCTTCACCCTGCTGTGCTTGCTTGTCCTTCACAATGGCTCTCCAAACTGCCCATACAACGCCAAGGATACCAATGGCGAGTACCAACCAGTCAAGCCAGATAAATTCTGTTGATGTCCAATTCATTTTTTCAATTAGTGCTAAAAAATTATTATTTCAGTTAGGATTAAATTATTTCACGCTAAACTTATATGCGCAGTGGCTGTAATACTTCTCGCCCGGTTTGAGATATGGCTGCGGCCAATCCTTCTTGTTGGGGGAGTCGGGGTATTTCTGGCTCTCGAGACATACTGACACTTGCTTGGGATACTTGATGCCGTGCTTGCAGGCTATACCTGTGCCCTGGAAGTTGCCGGTATAAACCTGTACTCCAGGTTCGTTGGTGTACATCTCAAGGAAGATGCCGGTGACGGGAGAGTAGAGGGATGCACACACCTTTGTGTCGTCACCCTTACCATCCTTATATGTGTTAAGACACCAGTTGTGGTCATAACCAGAGGCATTCTTAATCTGCTGGAAGGTAGTGTCAACTATGGTCTCCTCAATGGCATGTGCCTTGCGGAAATCCATTGGTGTGCCTTCAACTGGGGCTATTTCGCCTGTGGTCATATAGGTGGCGTCTGCCGGGGTGTAGTTGTCGGCATTCACATAAAGCACCATATTCATACCTGGCTTAGACGGGTCGCCGTTGAGGTTGAAATAGCTGTGGTTGGTTTGATTGATGACTGTCTCCTTGTCGGTTGTTGCCTCCCAAACGATGTCGAGAGTGTTGTTGCTGAGCAAGGTATAAGTAGTTGTTGCTGTGACTGTGCCAGGGAATCCGTTGTCTCCATCGGGTGACACGATTGTCATCTTTAGGGTAGAGTCATTTACCTGTTCTGCCTCATACACCTGATACATCCATCCCGTAGGACCTCCGTGCAAGCAATGTCCAAAATTGTTCTGTGGCAATTGATACTCCTTGCCATCTACTGTAATCTTACCCTGGTTGATACGGTTCGCATAACGTCCTACCGATGAACCAAAATCACTGGGAGAATTCTCAATGTCGGCATACTGGGCGATGTTGTCGTAGCCTAATACTACGTCTGTGGGCTTACCGTCCTTGTCAGGTACAACAAGAGACACTACACGAGCACCGAAATTGGTGATACAAACCTCCATTCCATTGGAGTTCTTGAGAGTGAACAACGCGGTTTTCTTACCGTTGATTGTTGAGTCAAAGGCTGCAGGATTAAGTCCTGACACGGTGGTGTCCGCAACTTTCTGTCCTGACTGGCAACTTGCCATCATTGCGATGGCCAAGCCAAATGCATAGCATGATGTCTTAATTTTCTTCATCTTTATGATGTTTTTAGTTGTTGATATTGCATGATTGCTTTTTTCGGGTGTAAAATTACAATAAAGATTTGAATTGACAATGCATTTTCTCCTTTTTTTTTCGTTAATAGTGTATTTTTTACACTTTTATTGTAGTTCGTACACTTATTTAAGTTCTGTTAACTATGAATAGGTTGTAGTTAGGGAGAAAAGAAAAGGGGAACAGTATGACATCACGTCGTGCTATCCCCCCTTTGAATTTAGTATGTGTTCATGCATGTCAATTACATGCGGTCAGACTTATTTACGATAATTATAAAGTTTATTAGCAGATCTTTCTTGAACCATCGCCAATAACCACGTCATATACCTTAGGCTCATGTCCGTATTTTGCTGCAAATTTGGCCTTGGCATCAGCAATAAACTTGTTGTAGATGTTTGCCTTGACAAGGTTGATTGTACAACCTCCAAATCCGCCACCCATAATACGGCTACCTGTTACTCCGTTTTCCTTGGCTATATCGTTGAGGAAATCAAGTTCCTCGCATGACACTTCATAGTCTTTGGAAAGGCCTTCGTGAGTCTCATACATCTTCTGACCTACGGTCTCATAGTCGCCCTCGTTCAGAGCCTCGCACACTGCAAGTACGCGATCTTTCTCGCCGAGGACAAACTTGGCACGACGATAATCCTCTTCGCCTACCTCTGCCTTCACTTCCTCAAGCTGCTCCCATGTGCAGTCGCGCAAAGTCTCGAATGTGCCTTCCGGATGCTTGGCAGCAATGTGCTTAACCACATTCTCGCAACTGTTGCGACGGTCATTGTAAGGTGAACCAGCCAATTCGTGCTTAACGACTGAGTCGAGCAGAACGAGCTTATAGCCTTCGGGCATGAATGGGAAATATTCAAACTCGCGACTGCG
Source organism: Prevotella sp. (assembly GCA_022771625.1). Taxonomy (GTDB): domain Bacteria; phylum Bacteroidota; class Bacteroidia; order Bacteroidales; family Bacteroidaceae; genus Prevotella. The sequence goes on along the minus strand of JALFCW010000057.1, from coordinate 58,519 downwards.
GCAGTCAAGGCGCATGAGGCAACCTGCCTTTCCGAACACACTTGCAAACTGATCCATAATACCACAGTTTACTCCGCAGTAGTTGTGCTCTGTGGCCTGACCTACCAACACGAGATCCCACTTGGAGATACGGTTGTCGGCAAACAGGTCGTTGATGGCAAATGCGAAGCAACTCTCAAGAGCGGCTGAAGAAGACATTCCCGCTCCGAGAGGAACGTCGCCTGCAAAGGCTGTGTTGAATCCCTTCACATCCACTCCCAACTTGCGCATTTCCTGCACCACGCCATAGATGTAGCGTGCCCAACTTGCACGGGGACCATTGGGATCGTCAACCTTGAACTCCACGCGATCCTTGAGGTCGATAGAGTAGGCCTGTATGGTATCTGTGCCATTAGGACGAATTTCACACATCATGCCTTTGTCAACGGCACCTGGAAATACAAAACCACCATTGTAGTCGGTGTGCTCACCAATCAGGTTGATACGACCTGGTGAGGCGTATATGTTACCTGTCTTGCCGTCGAAATGCTTAATAAAACGGCTTCTTACAAATTCAATGTCCATAGTCGATCGTCTTTTAAGTGTTCTACATTATATTATAATAATTTACTCTACAGGGATATCGGTGTTGACGTTCTTCGAACCTGCAAGGGCATACCAGAACATGTAGGCCATGGCCAAAAGAGGAACGATGTAGCTAACCATGTAACCTGCATTGTCGGCAATATAGTTCTGGATAAGTGGCAGAACACCACCACCAACTACCATCATCATGAAGATGCCAGATGCCTGGGCGGTATATTTGCCAAGTCCCTCTGTAGCAAGGTTGAATATCGATGCCCACATTACTGAGGTGCAAAGACCGCAGAGAACGAGTAGGAGAGCGCTCAATGGCACTACCATCACCTCAAATGAACTACCAGTGAACAAAGGCATAGTAGCTGTAACATCTTTCGGAACAAACATTGCACCGATGATGAGCAACATTCCGATACCACTTGTAGCTAGCATAAGCATCTTGGAAGAAACCTTGTCGGCAATGAATCCGGCAACGAAACGACCCACAAGCATCAGCAACCAGTATGTACCTGCAACAAAACCACCTACGGCAGCTGCATTCTCGAGGATGCCAGCACCCTTGTCGCTTGTGTCAGAAATATAGAAGTTGAGAGTTCCGGGAATACCTACCTCAACACCTACATACACGAAGATTGCAATGACGCCCAACACACAATGACGGAAAGCCCAAGGAGAATGTTCGAATTTTGTCTCTGCTGTTACCTTACCTATCGACGGGTCTTCAATAGGGATGAAGAGCAGTACAAAGAAGGCTGCGGCAAAGACACCCATTGCAATGAAAAGCACAAGGTTGACATCAGCCATCTGTGTGCTCGCTGTCACTGTTCCGATAAGTGCACCTACAAACATCGGGGTTAATGTTCCAGATAATGAATTCAGTGTACCTCCAATGAGATTCAGCTGATTACCGCGATTACCGCCACCTCCTAGAAGGTTGAGCATCGGGTTGACAACTGTGTTGAGAAGACATACCGAAAAACCTGAGATAAAGGCTCCTAACAGATAAATATAGAATCCATTCAAGCCAGAGGCAGTACCAGACAGGAATTGGATAAGAACGCCAAAGAATCCTACACCAATACCTAAGAGGGCGGTTTTCTTATAACCAATCTTTGTAAGGAGTTTTCCTGCTGGAATTCCCATAAAAAGATAGGCAAAGAAATTCATGAAGTTACCCATCATACCCAGCAGGTTGCTACCGCCAATTTCAGGTTGGTTCTTCCAAATAACCCCAATAGGTGCAGCCAGGTTTGTAACAAACGAAATCATCGCATACAGGAAAAACATTGTGATTATCGCAATGAAACTTCCCTGTTTCTTCTGTGTTTCAGACATAATTCTATTTTTGGCTATTAATACTTGATTATTATTTTTCTACTCCAAACTTATAGATTGTCTTCTGCTTATACTGCTCTGTAGGGCGCAGGATAACCGACGGGAAATAAGGACGGTTGGGAGAGTCGGGGAAGTGCTGACACTCAAGACAAACGGCAGAGCGCTTGGGGAATGTGGCACCATGCTGACCGACAGCACCATTACAGAAATTGGCTGTGTAAAGCTGAACGCCTGGTTCTGTGGTGTAAACCTCCAGCGAACGTCCGCTCTTGGGTTCTACTACCTTTGCGGCAAAACTCAGTTCACCCTCTTCTTTCTTATTGAGCACATAGTTGTGGTCATAACCGGTTCCGTTCTTGATCTGCTCGTTGTCAGCGTCAATTTCAAGTCCGAATGCCTTCGGTGTGCGGAAGTCAAATGGAGTGCCCTCCACCTTGAGAATTTCTCCGGTAGGAATACTGGTGTTGTCAATAGGAAGATAGAAATCTGCATTGATCTGACAAATCTGCTCCTCAATTGTAGGAGTAGGATTGGCAATACCTGCCAATGAGAAGAATGCGTGATGGGTGAGACAGATGATTGTCTTCTTGTTTGTTGTGGCGAGATACTCGATAACAAGTTCGTTATCATCAGTAAATGTAAATTCAACTGTCAACTTCACCTCGCCCGAGAATCCTTCCTCGCCATAGGGTGAAGTATAGTTGAGAGCCAATGAGCGAGGACCCATCTGACGGGCATCCCACACTCTCATATTATAGCCCTTGTTACCTCCGTGAAGATGGTTAGGACCATCGTTGAGCGCCAATTGATATTCCTTGCCGTTAAGGGTGAACTTACCCTTGCAGATACGGTTACCATAACGTCCGATGAGAGTGGAGCGATAAATCTCGTTGGTTTCAACAAGAGCCTGAATGCTGTCGAAACCCTGGATAACATTGGCTACATTGCCATCCTTGTCGGGAACCATGATTGCGCAGATAGCGCCGCCATAATTGGAGATTGCCACTTCGTAACCTTTGCGGTTACGCAAAATGTATAAATCGGTTTTCTTACCGTTGATGGTGGTCTGGAAATCTTTACGATTCAGACCACACAAGTTCGCTGTTTCTGAATTACTTGCCATAATCGTATATTTTTAGTTATTTATAATCTTGTCTGCAAAGTAACAAAAAAAATCCGACATATACAAGTTTATCAGCAAAAAAAATGTTTTTTGTGTGTTAAAAACACCTAAATGCAGTCTCGGAGGAAATCTGCAACTACATAACTGCTACCTCCTACGAATATAAAATCATCGTGTGCTGCTCGTTTGAGAGCTGCTGCAAATGCCTCTTTTACAGTGGGATAACCTCCTCCCATTAATCCATTTGCTATGGCTTTTTCCTGTATATTGAGCCAAGGCAGGGCCCTATGGTTGTCTGCCTCAGTAAAATAGTATAATGCCTTCTTTGGTAGCAGTTTTATGACATTGTCGATATCTTTGTCGTTTACCATACCGAACACTATATGCATCTGTTTGCAATTGATTGTCTGCAATTGCCTACTGATAAACTCCCATCCGGCGAAGTTGTGACCAGTGTCGCACACCACCCGTGGGGTGGTCTTAACCAGCTGCCATCTCCCTCTGAGACCTGTAAGACTAGAGACATTGAGGAATGCTTCTGACAAATCATAACGCATACTTTCGAGCCCTTTCTCCGTCTTACATTCGCAGAGGAAGCCTTGCTTCATAAGGTTCTTTATGGCCACAAGAACGGTGTTTACATTTTCCTCCTGATAGCTGCCGCAGAGAGAGCTCTTGATTTCTCCAAATGTCCTTGTATTATATAATAAGGTGGAGTCGGAAATCTGCTTAACATTTTCTACTTCCTTGTTTCTTTCATCCTGTGCGAATGTTATCTGCGAATGTGTGGCGAGAGCCTTGCGCAAAAATACTTGTTTGGTCTCTTCGTTAGCATTACCGATAATAACAGGGACATCGTCCTTGATAATTCCAGCCTTCTCGGTTGCTATTTTTTCAAGAGTATCACCCAAAAACTGTGTGTGGTCGAAACTGATGTTGGTAATGATCGACAGAATGGGATTGATGATATTAGTACAGTCAAGCCTTCCACCAAGACCTGTTTCTATCACTGCAATATCCACCTTCATATCCTCAAAATATTTGAATGCCATTGCGGTGGTAAGTTCAAAGAACGACGGACGCATCGGTTCAAAGAACGAGCGCTCTTTCTCAACAAAGTCTATGACATACAGCTCGCTCACCATTCTGCCGTTCACCCTTATTCGCTCCCTGAAATCCACTAGGTGGGGCGATGTATAAAGTCCCACCTTATAGCCAGCCATTTGCAGTACGGCAGCAATGAGACTTGAGCATGAACCCTTACCGTTGGTGCCTGCCACATGTATAGTCTTATATGAATAATGTGGATGGCCAAAGTGTACGTCGAGCGACAAGGTGTTATCAAGTCCGTTCTTGTATCCTTTGTCGCCATTGCGCTCAAACATAGGGAGTTGGTTGAACAGATATTCTGTGGTCTCGCGGTATGTCATAGTCAAAACCTTATATTAGTTGAAGTAATTCCTGAATTTCTGGAATATCGACTGCTTTGTGGCCGAGTCGCCCTTGAAGTTGTCACTGTTCTTCATTGCTTCGAGAGCCTTTTTCTCGTCGCGACTGAGAGTCTTCGGCACATACACACTGATGTTGACAATCAAATCGCCATTGCCTCTGCCATAACCCTGCACAGCAGGCAGACCTTTGCCTCTTAGTCGGAGTGTCTTGCCGGGTTGTGTGCCAGGTTCAACCTTCATTCTAACCTTACCGCCAGAGATTGTGGGAATCTCCACATCGCCGCCCAATGCCGCTGTAGGGAAATCGAGCAAAAGGTTATATATAAGGTTGTTTCCGTCCCTTACGAATGTGTCGTTGGGCTCTTCCTCTATAAGTACCTGGATGTCACCATTGATACCATTGCGTCGTCCTGCATTACCCTTGCCTGGAACATTGACAATCATACCCTGGGCAACTCCTGCGGGGATATTGATTTCCACAAGCTCCTCGCCTTTTACTACACCGCTGCCACCACACTCATGACACTTGTTCTTAATCACCTTACCTTCTCCTCCACAGGTGGGACAGACACCTTGTGTCTGCATCATTCCGAATATACTCTGGGTGGTGTGTGTGATATAACCATTACCGTGGCAGGTTTGGCATGTATCCATACCACTTCCTGATTCAGCACCGCTACCACCGCAATGAGAGCATGCCACATCCTTCTTCACCTTGAATTTCTTGGTAACTCCAGTGGCTATCTCGCTCAAGGTCAGTCTTACCTTCAGACGTAAGTCGTTGCCGCGGTGCTGCTGCGGTTGTCTTTGTCCGCCACCGCCGAATCCGCTAAACCCGCCAAATCCGGCATGACCACCGAAGATGTCGCCGAACATAGAGAAGATATCGTCCATGTTCATACTTGCTCCACCACTGAAACCGCCTCCACCAAAGCCTGCACCTGGTCCGTTGAATCCAAACTGGTCGTACTGCTGACGCTTCTGCGGGTCGTGCAACACGTCGTAAGCTTCAGCCGCCTCCTTAAACTTTTCCTCAGCCTCCTTGTCGCCAGGGTTGCGGTCGGGGTGGTATTTGATGGCAATCTTTCGATATGCCTTCTTTATTTCGTCTTCCGAGGCACTTTTGTCAATGCCAAGCACCTCATAGTAATCTCTCTTTGCCATAATTCTTCAACCTTCAATCTTCAACCTTCAATCTTCACTGTCCCACTGCCACTTTGGCGTGTCTGATCACCTTTTCATTGAGTTTGTATCCCTTCTGCACACAGTCGAGCACCTTACCCTTCTTATCGTCACCCATACCAGGCACCATGGCAATAGCCTCGTGAACATCTGTGTCGAAGTCGGCATCGGCAGTCTCAATCTCCTTGACACCAAGACTTTCGAGCACCTTCTGAAACTTGGCATAGATGAGCGAGATACCCTCGCGAAGCACCTGTGGGTCGTCGGTCTTTTCACCGTTGGCAATAGCTCTCTCCATATCGTCGAGTATTGGCAATACAGCTCCTACTGCCTTCTCGCTACCGTTGAGAATCAGTTCAGCCTTTTCCTTGAGTGTGCGCTTGCGATAGTTGTCAAATTCTGCCACCGAGCGCAAGTACTTATCCTTCAGCTCATCAATCTGCTCCTGAGCCTTTTCGAGTGGTGATTTCTCATCGCTCTCGTTGCTATCGCTGCTATTGTTACTCTCATCGCCAGATTCCACTTTCTCTTCGGCATTTTCTGGTATTTCGGCTTCAGCCTCATCTCCAGAATTATCCGTTGTGTCAGCGGCGGCTTTCTCTGTAACTTCTTCATTCATGTCAGCCACATTGTTCTGACAATCTGTCTGTTCTTCGATATTAATGTCTTTCTTGTTCATATTCTTCCAAAATTTTAGTTTCATAAGACGTACATACAAAAATCGTGCCTATTTTACTATTCCATACATTTTCGCCTTCTGTTCCTTGATATTTTCATCGTAAATGTACTGGTCGTACTCCATCAGTTTGTCGATGGTTCCGCTTGGAGTAAGTTCGATGATACGGTCAGCCACAGTTTGGATAAACTCATGGTCGTGGCTGGCGAATAGGATATTGCCCTTAAACTGGATAAGATTGTTGTTGAACGCCTGGATACTCTCGAGGTCGAGGTGGTTTGTGGGAGTGTCGAGAATGAGGCAGTTGGCATTCTTGAGTTGCATTCTTGCAATCATACATCTCATCTTCTCACCACCGCTGAGCACGTTCACTTTCTTCTGCACGTCTTCATCCTTGAAGAGCATACGTCCGAGGAAACTCTTCATCTGCACCTCGTTGCCCTTGCCAAACTGGCTCAACCAATCAACGAGATTGAGGTCGCTTTGGAAAAACTCGGTGTTGTCGAGTGGGAGATAGGCTGTTGTGATAGTCACTCCCCACTTGTATTCACCAGCATCTGCCTTGCGGTTGCCATTTATAATCTCAAAGAGGGCAGTCATTGCCTTGGGGTTATGGCTCAAGAATACAGTCTTCTGTCCCTTCTCGATAGTGAAGTTTACATTGTCGAAGAGCACTGTTCCGTCGGGCTCCACTGCTTTCAGTCCTTCCACCTCAAGAATCTGTGTTCCCGGTTCGCGCTCCATCTGGAAGATGATTCCGGGATATTTGCGTGATGACGGGCGGATTTCCTCTACATTCAGTTTTTCAAGCATCTTCTTGCGAGATGTCGTTTGCTTACTCTTTGCAACGTTGGCAGAGAATCGGCGGATGAATTCCTCAAGTTCCTTTCGCTTTTCCTCAGCCTTCTGACGCTGGTTTTGAGCCTGACGCAATGCAAGCTGCGAACTTTCATACCAGAAGGAGTAGTTACCTGAGAATACGGTCACCTTTCCGAAGTCGATATCCACTGTTTGTGTCGATACTGCGTCGAGGAAGTGACGGTCGTGACTCACCACAAGTACTGTCTGCTCTACATTGCTAAGATATTCCTCAAGCCACATCACTGTGTCGAGGTCAAGGTCGTTGGTGGGCTCGTCGAGCAGCAGGTTGTCGGGATGTCCGAAAAGAGCCTTTGCCAACATCACACGCACCTTCTCATTGTTCGACAGTTCACTCATCATCTTGTCGTGCTTGTCGTCCATAATTCCAAGGTTCGACAACATCTGGTCGGCATCGCTCTCGGCGTTCCATCCGTCCATTTGGGCAAACTTATCCTCCAGTTCTGCCACCTTGATACCGTCTTCCTCATTGAAATCCTCCTTCATATAGAGAGCTTCGCGCTCCTTCATGTTTTGCCAGAGAGGCTGGTGTCCCATGAGCACAGTATCCCTGACAGAGTATTGGTCATATTTAAAGTGGTCCTGTTCGAGCACTGACAGACGCTCTCCAGGTCCCATCTCCACCGTACCCTTATTGGGCTCCAAGTCGCCACTGATGGCGCGGAGCAATGTTGACTTTCCGGCACCGTTGGCACCGATTACGCCATAGATATTTCCACTTGTAAACTTGAGATTAACGTCCTTGTAGAGGACTTTCTTTCCGAATTGAATCGCAAGATTTGTAACTGTTATCATTTCTTCTTAATCAATATATTTAATTTTACGGGTGCAAAGGTACAAATAATTTGTGATATAGCCAAACATTTTCCACCTTATTTTATATTTTGTCCCGTATGGCGATTATCTATGATGGTCACTCAGGTTACTGGAATTACTCCACGTTTTTTTGTTGCGATACCAGCGACGGATATTCTGAGGGCTGATATATGAACTGATATTTGCGAAGGTTTTGCTTGGTCCTGCTGTCAGTGATTTCAAAGTTTAAATCATCTACAAATGCCTGCATAATCATGTCAATTGTCGGTTTAGCCCATTTCTTTTCAGAAGTTGGAGTATATAGGTCACTATTGAAATAGCATTGTGGCGATGTTGTGGTGGCTGTCAGGTTGCCTGCGAAATAAGAGGCAAGGATAGTGCCATCTTCATTGTTCTCACCAGCCATTCCTCCTGCTTTTGTATCAGTTTCATTTGTGGCTTTTACATCACCGATATGTGCGCATGCCATGATAGTGCCGTTGTTGGTGGCACATATACCTCCAGCATTCGTAGTGCCACTGACATCCCCTTTCACCATACATCCATAGACAGTACCATTGTTGACACAGGCGATGCTGCCCCCATCCGTAGTGCCAATCATGCGGCTGAGCGACAAGCCTTCAACAATAGCATTTGTACTGATATTTCCAAACAATGACTTACCCTTGAGATAAGATATATCGCGCAATCCTCCATCGAAGTTGCCATCAAAGGGATGATCTTCTGAACCGATACCTATCCATTCCACATTGGTGGAAGATGTTGTCGGCTGCATGTGTATGGATGCGTCAAGGCGAACATATTTGCCATCAAATGACATTACGCCTTTGTTCACCTCATAGGCGAAAGCCAAGAGTTGGTTGGCGGTGGAGATAGTATAAGGTTTATCCTTTGTACCGTCATTTCCATATATATCTTTTATATTCTCGCCGTCCATATATAGCCATGTGGCATCATCAATGGTGAGTCCCTCTTCATTATGCAATCTAATATTACTCATTTCTGTAGAAGCAAGATATGTTGAATTTTTATCAAGATTACCTTGGTCGGGTGTGTCCTTAAACACCCAGTCATCATATATTGCTCCCACGGTGATTTTCTCGTTCTCGTGATTGAGGTTAATCTTTATCGTCGTGCGCTTGCCAGCCAGGAAAAAAACATTTTTGGCAGTGGCTTTATAAGTGTTTGTTATTGTAGTTGTTGGCTTTAGAGGGTCAGGGTAGGTGACATCAAATTTGATTGTTATCGCGTCACGCAATCCCGGAACGGCAAGCGCATGAAAAAAGAAACGCCTTCCGTTGCCGCTGCCTTCGCCATCTGAATTGTTTGTAAATGCCGTTATATCAGCTTTTGATTCGTCGTTTTCTATTGTTTCAACACTATCGCTTGTTTGTTTCCACATATATTTATATGGTTGCTTAAGTATAATGAGGTCCTTCACCCTCGATGCATTGTCCTTCTCTTCGGCACCCATACCGGGAGTGGCAGCAAAGCCTTGGATATTCACATCCACAGTGAGACTGCTAAGGGCATGACGGAAATATATGGTTGCAATACCCGTTGCGTCCGACTTAATTTCCTTACTATATGTGAGCACTACATCATCCTTTGTCAAATCATCCTTTGAGCTGTAATTCACTTTGTTGTCAGATAATGTGAGTTGGCCTTCATAGTTGTTTACACTTTCTTCAGCTGTCTTGCTCCAGTTTTCTGTAGGCATTTTCTGTGGAATGCTATATCCGACAACGGTGTGATAGTTTTCGGCATCGCTCCAATAAATCTTCTTTTCATTGTTTTCCGAATCATCATTATCGCGATTCCATCCGCCTTCGGTTTCACCTTCATTTCCCCCCTTTTTCCATCTAATGTCATTGTAGGTAAAGTCGCTTATTGGGTTGTCTGTTCGCTGAAATGAGGTCATAACTATCTTGTCGCCACCCACAAACGCCAGCCTGCCTACGTATATAGGTTCTTTTTCGGTGGTGTTTGAGGCGCGTGTGATGGCAGCATCAGTGCCGTATATGTCCGCATTAATACCAGTGAGCACTTTGGCATTCTGCGTGCTCACATTGTCGTCAGAGTCATTGCTGCACGCTCCGCATATTGCCATGGAGATTGCAAAAGCGAGGATATTTATGGATAGATTTTTCATTGCCATTATTCAGTTTGGGATTGCAGATTAAGAGTGATGTTATACATTTTGCCAGCTTCGAATATCTTCTTGCCAAGTTCCACCTTCCATCGGTTTTCGCCATCACGAATCCATACTACGGGATTCTTGATCGTGCATGGAGGAACAATCAATTGATACACATTATTTGTGTTCTCCTTACGCATTGCCTTGTAGGTGGCAGTTTGGGATATCTGTTCAAATTTCGTAGTGGAAGATTCCATATTTGAATTCACTCCAATGCCAAGTGCCTTACCATTCTCTTCTGCACTACATTTATGTTTCTCCTCATATCCACACATCGAATTCACCTTACTCTTGGCGGCAAACATATCCCCCACGATAATCTCGGCTTGGTCGATGTCGGGCATATTTTCTATTGTGAGAACAGCCTTATCGGAAAGTGTGACATTATCAGCAACAGTTATCTTGAGAGCCGCCATCACATGATGGAAGTCGAAATGTATCATGTCAGTGGCTGTCTGCATGAAGTTTTGCGCCCATAGTACATCGCTTGCCTTATAGTTGGCGGGATTGGATTGGTCGGCATGGAATACGTTGGCATACTGCACCACCATCTTGCCGCCTATTTTAAATACCTTTTCCTCAGTCCATGTGGATGCGGTGAAGACGTAGGGCGTCTGTTGCGACAACACCTGACCGATGATTGACGAACCGCCCGACCTTTGATAGTCGCCATTGAAGTCAAAACCATCGCTGTCGGGTATGCTTGTCCATCCCGAACCTCTCCATTTCTGTACCCAGAAGCCGTCATAAGTGCCGCCGTAAGTCGATTCTCCGGCTTCCTGTGAAGTGACGTACGGACAAATCACCTTTATCCTAATCATGTCACCATCTTCAAATCCGTTGCCGGCAAGGTTAACCTTAGTTTGCTGTTCGCCTTCAAACGAGACGATTGACGACGATAGACTTACGCCATGCAGATTGTTGTCGCTCTCCTGAATGTTGTCAGTAGAGCAACTCCACAGCATCGTTGTCGCCAATGATATGTAAAGCAATATATTATGTTTCATTTCTTTCCGAATACTATTTAGTTCAACAAATTGAGCACGTTCCATCCGCTTTCCACTGTGGGCCCTCCACTATGGAGCAATGGGTAGCGGTGGTTGTATGTATCGTTAATCTTATAATGCACAGTGCAAGGATACAGCGCACCAGTGGAACTGTTGTTGTAGCGATAAATGGCATAGTTCATCGCCTTCCATGGAGCCAGACCGTAGATTTTAGTCAGAGCCTCCTTGCCTTTGAGCGCTTCGAGGTCGGCCTCACTTGTGATGAGATTGTCCTCAACGGCACGCAGGATATAGGTCTTTGTGCCACGGATATATTGCTGCAGGGGATAGGTGTAATCGCCATGCCCTCCCACAGCCACGGCATTGGGCGAGCGGTCGATGTCGAAGTAGTTGCACATGAATCGCCCCCATATCACCTTGCCCACTTGTGGAGCGAAGAACTGTGACGCTCCCGCAGTGTATTCGCCGAGCAATGCACCACCATTGATACCGGCAGCCGTCTGCAGACAGCCATACATATATAAGTCGCTTGCCTTGCCCACAAGCCCCACGGTGGCGTCACCCTCGTTGATACAACCCACGAGATAACTTGTGCCAATAAGTTCCTCACCGAATGCCGCCTTGTCGCTTGGAGTCTCAAGGGCAATACCGAGAATCTTCACGTCCTTGCCATGATTAACCACACAAAGCGGTTGTTCCGACTGCAACACGAGATTTGATATCACCGCTCCCGAGGCAGACGAATGCATGTTTGATGAAGAATAACCGGCATAGTCGAAGAGATAACCCGATGACATATATATATTACTCAACACATGGTTTTGCCCGTCGAGGACACCGAGGAAGGGAGTCGATTCAGTGCCGATTGTAGCCATCTTCAAGTCTTGGAAGTCGAGATCTTTATTTATCACAACCTTGAATTTTCGGTTGACGAGATTACTGTAGAAACTGTATGGCGCATCGAGATAGTTCTCGATATAATAAGCACTGTTGTCGCCCTCGGCTGGATAGTAGGAGTGATAGAAGATATATCCTGCCTGTTCTGCATCTTCCTTGGATATTTCATCACCTCTTGACCCATCTTCCAACACCTTATACCATTTCCAGCGATACTTGATATTTCCTTCCGCAGTTTCATCTGTATATCTTTCTCCACGTTCTATCTTGAATTCAGGAGTGGAATTATATGCAGTACCGTTGACAAGTTTGATAAACTCAAAGAACTCCGCCACTGTATTAATCTCGAATACAGGATTAAAACTCTTGTCAGATGATGACAGTACTTCGGATATTGACTTGTCGATGGCTTCCTTCCACCATTTATAAGGGTGATCGCTCGTGGGTTCAACCTGCTTCTCGTCTGTAAGATTTGCATTATCGAGGTTTTGTACTTCCCAAGAGAAGTTATTGTCGGCAAGAATCTTAAGAGAATTGTAATGGTAGCCCACCTTAAACCTATAACTGTAGCCTGCGATAAGTGGAAGACCATCGGGGAACATCTTCACTGGCTTTCCTTCTGCGTCTTTAATTACGTTTCTGTTTTCGTCAACCTTTGCTATGTCGTCCAAGGCAAAGATATGATATTCTCCCTCATATCCCGATGTGCCCTTGTCACCATCATTCACATCACGTAGATAGATACGGAATCGGGTATATGGCGGCAATGTCAATCTTTTTCCTGCCTCTTCCGTACTCATGTCGTGGGGAATAGTGATAAGATAACGATGACCATTGTTGTTATTGAATACAGGACGGACGGCTTTTGTGGCAATATCAGATGCAGATAGAGTATTGAACTTTATCATTTGCTCTTGGTCTGTCTTTTGCTCGATGGTCTTGATATTATCATGAACATTTTTGTATGAAGCACTCATAGCCATCAAGCCAGTTTCAAAGTCGATACCTCCTGGCATACACATCTTCTCGAAAACTTTCTTCACTTCATCAGCACGCTTACGGGCTTCTTCTTCCGAGCATTTGTCTGTTGCATCATTATCATCAGAGTCGGCATTATCCTCGCGCATATAATCCTCATATTCAGTGCATATCTCAATCTTTTGCAGTTGGTTGCCTGCAAGTGGAGTAATGGCTATACGGCATCCGAGATGGCGCATAGTGAGGGGAATATCGCTCGAAGGACCAGAGGCAGTCACCCACGACGACATATAGAAGTCGGGATAGAAACTGTCCCACGAACCATTGTCAAGACATCCCGAGAGATTGCTCATTCCCCATGCACGGAATCTCACAGTGCGACCATCGTCCCATGTCAATGAGTCGGCTTCCGTTTGTGTGAATGTTCCTCGTGCCGGAATAGATCCATGAGCTGGCTCATAGCCTTGTTTTCCTGGTTTCACCTTCCACAACGTGTTGATACGGATGTTAGTTCCAGTAACGTTTCTTGCCTGATAGCTATACACTCTGTAGCCCTCGCTCTCTGGGTCGAAGGTTGCACCATTATCATTGGAATACTGCCGAAAGATGGTGATTTGGTCGTTTTCATTAAAACCGCCGTCAGTATTGTAAGACGCACGTGTGGCAAATGGTTCGGCAATACTGGTGTTGAAGTTCACCGCCTTACCGATGAGTCTCTCCTGTTCGGCAGTGAGTTTGCCATATTCATCGTCACTGCATGATGAGAGCATTGCCAATATTACCAATATACTATATAGTGTTCTTTTCATTCCGTCTCCTCCTTGCAATTATATACTATTCCCGTTATCTTGTTCTCCTTGTCTGCCTCAGCCGCAGACGAAAAGAGCTTCCCTCCCTTTATCTTTAAGTTCATTACTTCTGCCCGATAACCCTTTTCCGGAACAATCACTCCGCCTTCTTTGTGGCAGTTTGCTTGTCCAGCTTCGGCATCGTATGTGCCATTCAGTCCGTCAAAGAGATAACGAGTGTCATCAGTTCCTCCTGTTAAAGTGATAGTATATCCACGTCCGTCGAGATGGCCTGTGAAGATGAAATCGGCAGGAAATTCTGACACATTAATGGTGATGTCTTTGTCGAGCACAAAGTAGTCGCCCCAGTGATTATCACTTGGGATATTTGCCTTTATTGTATCTGAGGGCATAACTGCATTTTTGAACATCTCAATCCATTTCGTACCAGCCACATATTGCTCCTTATAGAAGTCACCATCCGTTATTCCAGGTTTAAATGAAGAGTTGCGATAAGCGCGTTGCCAACTGCCTCCGGCGAGCGAGAGGCGATGGTTAAGGTCGTTATCCACACCATAATATCCGTCGGTGGCTTCGTATTGCTGCCACAGTTCCGAACCCATTGTCTGGTAATCCACCTTCTCGCGACTAATGCGCAGGAAGACCGCAGTTTGATAGTTGGCGTCGAGGTCAAACTTAAACGTTTTGTTATATGAAAGACCATTTACGAGATCCACCACAAAGTCGATGCTGTTTGTCTCATCAGCATATTTCGCGGCATTCATTCCGTTGCTCATATCCTCATCATACATCACCAATGCCGATGACGTATAAGTGGGGCGCACGATAATGTCGAAACAAGGCACTTTGCCATAATTAATCTCCTCATATCCACTGTTCTCCTTATTATTATCGTAAGCCGCCTTAACATTTGCCCATGCGTCATCCGTGGGATAAACGAATGTATTGGATGTTGTATTGCGGAATACGAGGAAGTTTTCATCTGTCTGCTCCAACTTCTTGTTTACACTTCCGGATGTGCCCATCGAATGTGGCACAACTTTGCGTGCTGTTGTCCATTTTGGAGTTGTGCCCTCAACCTTCTCAAGCACTTTCACATTCTCAAAAGATATGATGTTGTCCTTAATTGAGGTTTTGAGATCAGGGTCGATAAGCACGTATGCCAACACGCGCGACAGACGGTGGCGGAACGGCAGACGCACATATCCCACGGTAGCCATAATCTCATGGTTGGGCGGCATACTGAGGTAGCGCCATAGTTTGTCGTAATATGACTCTGCATTTGGTTCATTCGAAATCTCAGACTCACTCTGATTTCCTATTTCTCCGTTGCTTATGCCTTCGGGTATATAGAATCCATGAAACACATGTCCAGCATTGCCTTTCCATTGTGCAGGCTTTTGGGTCTCTTGTCCATTCTCATCTTTGTAATTGAAAGAATATTTTGTAGAATCTCCGGCAACCTGATTAATTTCCGGCAACAGCTTTAGCACAGCCGTTGACGTGTTTTTGTTTTCGTCACTTCTTAGATAATAGCTCACGTCAATACCTTTAAGCAAAGGATCTTTCAGCCATTCAACTTCCTCTGCTTTTTGTGAAGCACGAGTAGTGGCCGACTTGGTAATATTCTCCACCACCACGGCATCGGCAGAACCACAGTCGATACTCCCCACCTTGATGTCAAGTGAGGCATCATGCGGGTATTCTGTTTCGGTGGTGTTGTCCTGACATGAGGCAAAAGCCGCAGCCATCATTGCCATATATAATATCCGTTTCTTCATATATCGTTCTTGCTTTTTTTAAATATTAGTCAGTCAAATACTGGTTCGTCGGGATTGACCGAACTCTTCTTGCCAATAATCTTCTCGTCGCCACCAACAGCCGAAATATTGCCAACACCAGTTATTCCCGATGGCCACCAATTACCTTGGCATGCCGTCTTGTTTACTCCGTCAACGTTCTCGTTACCTGTAACAGAAATGTAGTATGCTCTGCCTATTATACTGCCGATAGTATAAGCGCCATCCTCGTGCGAATACCAACTTGCACAGTCGGAAATTGTGAGTTTTGGAATGTGATAATAGTTATCTATCTGCTTTTTCACTGTTCCTCCTACAATGCCTCCGAAGTATATCTTCGTTGTTTTATATGTACTGCTGAACTTAAAATAATCTCGTGGAGCATATTTGCATTGCGTGATAGTGGCATCTGCCGCTTGCGCCACCAATCCGCTGGCAAATAGTGTTTTGTCCTTGTCAGCATAATCGCTTGCCAATTTCATTTCCACGTCAATGTCACTTGTGCAATTCTCGATTGTAGCACCTTTGTATGCCCATGTCACAAGACCGGAGGGCAATGCAGCAACAACCTTGGGATATACCGTTTTGCCTTCACTATCGGTATATGGAACTGCATGCACCTTGATATTGCTTATCGTGCCACCTACGACTGCATAGGCGAGGGGAGCACAGATGTCGGAAGACATGTTTTTGCCGTCTTCTCCATCAGCATATTCGGGTATTCCATATAGTGACTGCTTGCAAAGCAGAGTGAGGTTTTTCACAGTGCCAGTGATATTGGCGAAGAGCATAGGGGCAGTTATATTTGCTTTTGAATCATCATCTGCTTCACTTTTTTTGTCATTATAATATATCTTCTTTGTTCCGTCAAGAGTGATAGCCTTGTTATTGCCGTCGAGAGTGAATAGCACGTTCTTGGCATTAGTATTATTAGTTTCGTCGCTCTTCTTTCCAAGTTCCCATGTATCAGACAATACAGTAAAATTGTCGGCTATTCGGTATGAATATTTGGCATCATTATAATTAGATTCTGGATTAACCAATTTTCCAAGTTCGTCCTGACAGTCGATAACCTTATAAAATAGTTCATGATTAGGTCTTGTATTATTGATTGCATCACCACCCACCGGAGTATTAGTTGTCTGAGTCGGCCATTGATTACCTGTTGCTATTAACTGAATATTATCGTTATTAGCCTTGGTATGAACGATATTCTTAAAGCGGGCTTGTGAATCTGTTTCCTGATTCAGCGTCACTCCATATTCGTATGTATTGTTCATCACATATCCATTGGCATTGCCTACGATACCACCGCATTTCACTGTTGTGCCATCTTTGGCATCCACCTTACCCGTGACAGTGCAGTTGTTGATAACCGACAACATTCCCACACTATTTGCCTTCGATTCTGCCGCAATGCCGCCAATGAATATCTCTTCGCCTTCGGCAGTAGCTTTACCCATTACCTTGATGGCCGAAGAACACGACGAGATATATCCATAGTTGATTATGGCGATAGCCGCACGGCTCACTATCGCGGGATTATCGTCATCATCATTTGTTATGTTGATATGGTCGATAAGTCCTTCATTATTCTCACATATTATTGTCTTGACATCACTCTGGGTATTCTTCACTTTGATATTTCCGTTAATCAAACTGCCCGATGCTGTTATATTGTTTAATAATGTATTATCCGTAGTGATAGTGTGATTTCCAAGGTTTAGGATGGCATTGAGGTCTTTCGATAATGTCCAATCGTCCAATGTAAGATTGGTGTTGAGCACTGCCACATATCCAGAGGCGTTCTTTTCCTTGTTTTTCAAGAATGCTTCAAGTTGCTCTCTATTGTCTATGATAATAGGATCACCTGTTGAACCGAAGTCATCACAAACGTAAGATGTGATAACATCCGTCCAAGGCTGCACGTATGCCGTTATCAGTATCTTGCGACTGTCGCGAGATAGAGTGGCAGTGATGACAAGGTTGTCGCCTGCCTGTAGATTATATGCATCTTCGAATTCCTTTTTTCCACTCTCGCTTAACTCCTCTTTTTTGCCATATCTACTGTCATTGCTTGCATAAAACGAGAATTTCTGATTAGCCACATTGATGGCGCAAATCTTCTCGTCCTCGGCATTAGTAAAATAGTTGTGAGGCATGACGATGGCATCATATCGAGCCACTTCTACATTCGTTTCTGCGGGCAGATTTCCGATTTTGTCATAGTTAACCGTAGCCGTGCCTTGCAATGGAGTAATCTCTAATTTCTTTTGGATTTCCTCCTGCTGGCTGTCATCATAGCTATATATCTTAGTAGCAATTTTCTGTTGGGCAGTAGAGGCGAGTACATCCTTGCGGTCAACACCTTCGCCAGCCTTCAGTATCACAGTGATTAATGCTCGCTGATGCTGAAGGAAAAGCGGAATCTTCTTGTATTCATCAGATGAACTAATGCCATTCTCGTCTTTCCAAGTCTTATTGGCATTATACCATTCCTTGTTGGTGCGATAGTTGAGGGCGTCTATCTTGTCTATCTTATTCGAAGTTGAGGATTCTCCCTCTCCCGTAGTCTCAATAAGCGGCTCATATCCAAATCCCTTCAACAGGTCTTGCTTTAGCCATTTCTCCTTTGTGTCCTGTTCGGCTTCAAGTGATTGTGTTCCAGCCGTAGCCTCAAAGCCATATTTGTTAACATTGTCCTGCCAATGGAGTGGGGCAGTGGATTTGAGGTCTCCATTTGTATTGTTATCAATCGGAGTATATGTGGCAGCATTTCCGATAAGAGTGGAATTCTCTCCATCCTGCTTATACATGGATATCGAGAACTCGTATTTTTCAGATACAGGCTTATATCCATTGAGCAATTCGTTGTCAACCGAAGTCGCTCTTGTTGTAGTCTTCACGACTGCAGGCAGTTGGGATGTAAACACAATCTCCTCACCAGTCATGTCAGGTGCGTCATTGTTCCACCATTCCGACAGTTTCTCCGAGCATCCGCTTAATGTAGCGATGATGCACAAGGCAAAAGTGATATATGTCAGTATCTTTTTCATTGTTGATTCTCTTCGGTATTTCCACTTTCTTCTTCAGTTATTTTGCCATCCGTGGCATATGTCTCCCCATCCGTCCATGGCAGGATCTCGGCATTGATGATAGCGAGTGTTCCACGTCGCATTTCGAGATTGTATATATGCAACTGACCGGATGGCAGTAGTCGCTCTTCGTCTTTTTCCACTTTCTTGGTCACCACGTGAGTGACAGTTGTATTGCCTTCGGAGTCGGTTTCGTGCCAAGTCACTCGTATTGCCACCACCTGTCCGAATGTAATCACCTCATGGGTGGATATATATCCAGGGGTTACGTCATCTTTGGGAGCCTTGAATGTCTCGATGCAAGTATAGTAGGGATTGGCAGATATATCCACATCGAGATAATCATTTGCCACAACCTTCTTTGCCTCAGTCTTCACATTATTTATATTATATGGTGATGACGTGACATCAATGTTATATAAATAGGCATAGTCGGCCACCCCCAGCAGTTCCACCTTGTCTATTCGGTCATATCTCAAGTCATTGCCAAGGCCTCCGTCGGCTAACGGTTTGAGATTCACCTGCACCTTTGCGAAGCAATGCCCGAAGAGCAGTTTCACCCTGTTTCCCTCGGGAGTAGCCTTGTCGGGCGACATCTCGGTATGCGCCATGATGATGTCTTGCTGGTCGCTTATCGAGTTCATCCCGTCCTTACGTCTAAGGTCGAACACCATTGGTTTGCCTTCTATCTCCTCACTGTTTTTGAAGTTGAGAGTACCATTATCCGTTCCGTCATTTGTCTTGAGCTTATTATAGTCGGCAATGGCGATAAAGATGTGCTGCTTGCGGTTTTGCCAATAGAATATCTGTGACTCACGGTCGAAACCGAAGCCGTCAATGTTATCATCTGTTGTTGGCTTACTGAAGTCCTTCTTGCGATATACCGAATTGCCATAGTTGTTATCCACTTTGAGCCAAGCCTCGGTATAGTTGGTGAAGTCCTCACTTCCCACGTTTCCCTGATAATACATTCGGCATACAAACCGCCCGCCGTTTTCCATATAAGGCACTGTGGCACGAGTGGAGACGGAGGCATCGCCAGCACCCGAACTAAAGAGCACTGGCAATCCCCCGGGCAAAGCCTCAGCCTTGCCCTCTAAGCCGTCGTCACCTGCACAACAGGCGAACATCATCGGCATTACCACACATATAATTATGTATATAAATATCTTTTTCAATTTCTCTTTCACTTAATCAATTATCAATCATCACTAACCATCCCGTCATTCATTAATCCCAATCAAGCGATGCATCGCCCGAACCTGTCTTCTCATTCCATTCCTTGATAAGGGCACGGAATTGTATTGCCTCTTTTGCAAGGGTGATGGTATATTCATACGAATTTCCGCGTTCCCATGATAAAATGGCATTTCCATCAACCTTGCAGTCTGTGAGCAATATACTATATGTTGTCTTCTTACCATCTGCGTTTGCATCATTAAGCGTTATTGTGAGCTTCTTGCCATCGAGATTTTGCGGAATTACGATGTATTCTGTATTATCGACAGGAGCAAGATCGGCAGTAGTAGAACCAATTGTTATATTCCCATTTGCCACATCTATTGTACCATTTGTTGTGATTCCGGGAATAGACAATGTGGCACCTTCGAGATTCACTTTTGTATTCTCATCAGTTGTCTTTAATACAAACTTCACCTTGCTCATGGCATGTTCAAACTTAAGCGGAACGAATGATGTACGAGGGTCAATCTTATCTCCTGCTTCATATGTCTTATCGTTACCGCTATTATCCTTACCTGTATGTTGAGGAGTTGTTGCCCAAAGAAGGTCGGTGCCTTGGTTTGCGGATGTGCTACCTGCAACTGATGTTATAAGATTGTTCTCATATTTTGCAAGTCCACGGAAATACAAGCCCTTGCCTTCTCCTTGCCAATATATTACAGGATAGTCTGTCCATTTGCTATCTGTATAATTTCGAGTTGTTGATTTTGAATATCCAGAAGTTTGGCTTTCACTTGTAAACACGTCATACGATGTTCCTGATATCATGTCATTATAATCAACTTCAGTCAAATCCGTAGAGAATTGAATCTTACCGTCAGCCGATGTTTCCTTATAAATCCAATCTGCAATCTGAGCCACAACATCAATCTTTTGCTTACTGATAGTGGCTGCGAGCTTGTAGTTTACTCCTGATTTGGTTGGGCCTGCTCCCCATTTTTCAGTAGCAAGCATAGCAGAAGTAAGTTTTATCTCGTAGTTATTGCCTGCTACATTATTAATCTCGGCCCACAATTTCCCGTCATTCAATAAAGTATTAGGAACAAATACACACTCAAAGGTCACAGAATTATTTGTAGCATCTGTACTTTTCTTCTGCATCTGAATATCACCTGTCTCATATTGCCCCTCTTCTCCTGTCTTAGTTCCTACGACAGTAGCAGTTGTGGCAGTAAACTTACCTTTAATATTCACGCCTTTCAATGTAATTGTTGTATTTTCAAATGCTTTATCACCAAAGCCTTCCCCAGCCGTAAGTACAATAGTAGCCTTGCTCATGGCGTGAGTATAGGGGATAGTGATTGTGCCATGGCTATCGCCTGAATTATTGCCATGTTGATAACTTACAGGATCTTGAGTCTTTGACCAAAGGAGGTCGGAAGTCTTAAATCCGGATTTTTGGTCTGTTGCTGCTTCCCATGTTATTTCATCAGTATGATTGTTGCTTTCAGGAAAATTCTCTTTTCCATTATAGCAATATCCCCATGCTGACCTTAATCCATGTCCTCCAGTGCGAATATCATTTGTCGCATCACTAAAGTCGTCCCAATAAAGAGGGCTATCAGGAGTAATGTCTGATGTCTTTTGCGTATTATTTTCTTCTGTGATGCTAAAACCATCTTTAACTGTGAAAACAACAGTTTTAGAATATTTGTTATCTGTCAAAGGACTGGTATTTCCTTCAGATGTGGTCACATGCTGCAAATGAGCCACCAACTTGTCATTAGCCTCAAATGTCTTATCCACAGCCCTTGTCGAGCTTTTGCTGACTATCTCGCCATCCACAAAGGCTACGGCAATGTCAATGGGGGTCTTGCCACCATCATTTGATGGAGCATCCCCATTGTCGTTGGCACAGGCAACAAAGCCCAATGCCACAGCAACCATTCCAATATATCTATATATTTCTTTCTTCATAATTATAGCCATATATCTGTCTCGTCAGTGCTTCTCGTTTCCCAATCCGTAATCGTAGCAGTAATGCTCACCTTAGTCTTCGTAACCTTTAGGTTATAAATATACTTATGGCCAGAGTCCCATGAGGTAATGTGCTTAGCTTCACCTGTTTTGTTTCCGCTTGAATCTGCCACATATACTGGTATATCCTTAATGTTAGCACGATATATATCAGTTACATTACTATTCTCATCATATACTGAAATCTTAAAAACAAGATATTCTATGTTTTGAGGAATGATGGCATCATGGCGTGAATTGTCGTTTTCATTGTTCATATTATAAGTTGATGTACTACCTTCATATTGCACAATATTCCTGTTATGTAGGTCAATCCATCCTTCAGTTTGAGCATTTTCAATTTCCACGATGGTATTCGCTCCGATATTTACTTTGTTGGAAGCACCATCCGCAGACGTGCTGAGATTTACAACCACCTGCGACATCATATAGCGGAAGTTGAGGTTGATAGAACCTTCGCGTGCACAAATGCCATGTTCTGACATGTCAACCTTTTGTGTGGGAGATATATGATCCTTGTTTCCACACATTGTGCCTTTTGATATTTCAGGTGCACCAATCAATAGGTTGCAAGGATAATTATTCTCTTCATATTTGCAGTTCTTTACCTTTATGCCTTGTGTATTAGACACATTCACGACTTCAGGGGCAGAACCTTCAGAAGTAGATTTTGTTTTTGGATAAACTGCACGAAAGTGGTAATGAGTCTGGTGGTCAGGCCAATATACATCAGGAGAGAACGTATATGTAGGATTGCCTCCTGTAGTATTTACTGTTATTTCAGAGTTTGCTTTAATGAAAGTTTCACTTTCTGAAAGGCCATATTGTCCGTTATCATCATCTTTCAGATAAAGACTAAAGCTGTTCAATGATGATGCAGATGTATTGCCATCTCCAATGTTTCCAGTTACGTCAATCTTTGGTTTATAATCTGCTGTCACCACATTCCACTGCTCAACGCTTGCAGTTACATTAATCTTTGTCTTCTTTACAGTTATGTTGAAGACATAATTATAGCCAGCCTTTGCCTTGAAGTCTGTTCCTCCTATTGCAGTTCTTATAGCCTCTGAAGTGATATAATAGATATTGCCATCGGCATTGATTTGAGCAATGATGTCATTCTTTGAACTTGAAATTTCGGTGCCTGGATATACTATTGCGGCTTCAGAAACAACTTGAAATTCATTGTCCGTTTGTACTGATATGTACTTTGCCTTTATTACTTTTTTATTGCTTTCGTTTGCTTTTGCTTCACCTTTCTTTATATTTATATTGCCTTCTACTAAACAATACGCACCATCATCCGCTTCGGTCATTTCACTTACTTTTTTCCTTGTAAGAGTGACTGTAGGATTACTCTTAAACTTATAATTCTCAAACCCATCGGCAGCTTTCAAGTTAAATGTAAACTTGCTTAAAACATGCTTGAAGATAAGGCGGCTTTGCTTTTCATCTTTGTTTTCAAGGTTTTTATTAATCGCCTTATGCTCTTCAAATGTAAGATTTCCAGGGTCATCTGCCGTTGTCTTACTTAAATTATTTGATACTATGAGGTCTCTCTCAAGAACTGTAGAATTTGAATTATCCTCTGTACTCCATGGAAGGAGATTGCTATCTTCAGATGAATGGTCTCCCCATTGGTCAGTAGTTGATTCTCCTGTTGAGTTATTTACATCTGGAGCTTTGTCTTTCTTTCCATCAACAGCCACACCATATATGGCGAGACCATTATTCTTGCCGTCTATATTTGAAGGATCGGCAGTGCCGAAGTCATCCCAATATAGCATTGGGGAATATGAGGATATTGTGTTATATGTATTGTTGCCTGTTGCAGCATCAGCAGAACAATCAGTGAACTTGATTAATTCAGAGTCATTCCATTTTCCCTCCACTCTTAGCCTCATCTTGGTGCCTTGAGCCAAGGCGATGTAATTATCGTCTTCGGCTGCTCTTGTTTTGGCAAGATTAGGGGTAGGGGTGAGTGGGGAGTTGTCCACACCTATACTGAGGGCGATGGCATTATCCTCCGCTCCCACGGTATAGGTGTGGATGTCATTGCCGTCGCTGCAGCTCATAAGAGCCAACAGCGATGCAATGCCCATATATGTCTTCTTTAGATAATTCCTCATTATCATTACTCGTTTTTTTAGTCCTCAATCGTTACGTCTTGGTTGCTTCCTGTCACTTCTGTCCAGTCAACCAACGTGCAAGTGATTTTCTCAATACCAGTTTTCTTCAATGTGATGGTATAGAGATAGCTGTGGTTGGGATACCACCATTTAATTGGCTGATCCTTCACCTGTGTGCCGTTATCACCTACACTCGATGCCTTTATCTCCGACAATTTCTTAACTACATAGTAGATATTGTTGTCGGGTGTTTGGATTTCAAGGCCGATGTAAACATCATCTGTCGTTTCTGTAGTGTTCTTGTCATCTACTAAAGTCTGAGGAACAATAAAGTATGTAAACTCATTAGTCACCAAATTACTTGAACTGTTCTTAAAGAAAGTTTGGGGGGCTGTCATTGTAACAGCTGTTTCTCTTGTAGGTTGAGTAGCATAAGAGTTCTTGCCTGCAGTAACAAGTCCATTACCCATATTCACCTTACCCTTGGTAAATACGTTTGTGATTTTTACAGTGGTTTTATGTTCGCCACTTTGTAGATTTACACCACCTTGTGAGGCACCCACTGTCTTTAATACAACACGGATTTGACTTAGCATGTGGAATGATGTAAGATGTATGTTATCATTAGTTGCGCCAATAGCATAGTGAATATTGTGATTTTCACCATTCGCATTATCATATCCACTTGTAGTGCTATATTTCAAATCAGCCCCAGATACAAATGGAGCTCCCCAAGTATAGTTTCCGGCAGTAGTTCCTGATTCAATGTCGAAATAGTCGCCATTTGTCGCATCTTCATGAATAGTACGAGTCTTGTCTTCTCCATCAGCCTTTTGTCCCACCATTCTAAAATGATAGAAGGACTTGTTGTCGTCAAAGAACCATTTTGTTGTCCATTTGCTCTTTCCTGTTTCCTGAGAAGAATTATCTTTGGTCAGTTCTGCCTTATCCGTCCATTTTGATTTCCAGTCATATGACTTGTAATTGCCATCTGTAGATACATCAGTTGATGGGTCATTAAGTCTATAAAGATCAAAATTATCGGCAGCACTTGTAGTTCCTGAATCTGAATTCTTAAACGCATTAGTAAACGTAAGATAAGCATTGTTCTGCTCTAGAGTACCCTCAACATTTGTCCAATCCACAAGTGTAGCTGTAATATCCTTAATTGCAGTCTTGCCGACAGTGATAGTAAGGATATAGTGCTTGCCTTGTGCCATTGTGATACCATTCTCATCTTTTTCAGAAGATATTGCAGAGTTGCTTTCAATCGCAGAGTAAACACTATTATTTGTAACATAATAGATGTTTTGGCTTGTTGGATTATTCATTTCTCCTGTATATACCTTAAACTGAAGCATATTATTTGAATTTTGGGCAATCTTATATCCAGGCAATACTTGTGCCATATATATACCTTTTATGTCTGATCCAGATTTGGAGAGAGGGGCCATAACAATTGCATCTTTAGTTGAGGTAGAAGTGAATTGACCTGTAACAACATCAAGGGTTCCTGTATATGGCATATTCAACACCTTTACTTCATTATCATCCAATGAAGCATTATTGCCAAATTCTGAAGCCAACTTAATCTTCAAAGTAATACGAGATAAGGCATGAGTGAAGTTAAGATTTCCTGTGTCGAACTTTCCAGGTCCATCTGCTTTGTCTGATTCTTTCAGCTGAAATTCCAAACGCCCGTTACTTAAATCATAAACTGGTTTATATTGAGAAATAGAAAAATCATATTCACGCTTTCCGCTTTGCCCATTCGACTGGATGTTATTGCTATAAACTAAGTCTTCATCGTTTATGGATGATTCAGTTTGAGCAGATTCATTTGTGACTGTCCAAGTTATAGGCCATGACATTGCAGATGATATATTACTCTCATCAGTCCAAGAAGAAGCTGTGAGATCATTAAATTTATCTGAATTAGTCTTATCCTTTACTGCCACAGCAAATATCGAAAGCTGAGTATTTCTTCCGTAGGCATCATCCCAATATCTCTGCTCACTTTTCTCATGGTTGAAACTGACATTAGAGTAAGTATATGAAGTATTGTCATCTTTTTTATTAACCGATGATTGATTTTCTGCCGTAGCTTTAGTAATAGTTGATTTTCTGGCAGTGGGAGTGGTAGATGTTCCACCAACCTGTACCTCCTCAGCAACCATTTTAACAACCATATCTGTACTTGAAGTAAATCCTGCACGAGTTACTCCCGACACTCCAACATTCATAGATGATGTATTGTCAGTCATGGAAAACTCAATCGGAGTCTTCATTGAATTATCAATCTCTTGGGGGAGATTCTCGTCCGACGAGCAGGAGGCTGCAAATGTGGCTGCCACTATACTTAATGGGATAATGTATTTCTTCATAATTTCGTGATTTTTAATGATTAATCGTTATTTATTTGATTTATTCTTCTAAATTTGTCGAGAGATTGCCTTCGACGTCTTCCCATGGCGCTACTGTTGCTGTGAAAGTGATGCCGTGGGGATAAAGACGACTGATGACTATATAATATGTGTAGAGACAGTTGGGACGCCATGTGAACTGGTCATCCTCATTGCCGTCTGACTTGATTATCTTGAGGGGTACGTCAGTAAACTTATCTTCATCGCCCCAACCCGTAATCTCCAACGAAACAGTGAGCTTGACGTCCTTCTGAGGCATCTGAAGCAATCCGTCTTCACACTCAAAGTAATAGGCATTGAGGTCGGTAGTGCTCTTCCATTCATGCTTCTCAAGATAGGCATCGGTGAACTTGTCTGCCGTTGGGCCTGAGAACTTCAAGAGGATTACTTCTTCAGATGGCTGTTTGCGAGTGATACCAGTAAATTGTCCATTGTCGAACATCGTCTTGCCAGCTGAATACGTTGACTCATAGCCTTCATATCCTGTTGCAAAGCCATCGGCAGATGTTGCCTTCACAGTGA
Organism: Prevotella sp.; assembly: GCA_022771625.1. Taxonomy (GTDB): domain Bacteria; phylum Bacteroidota; class Bacteroidia; order Bacteroidales; family Bacteroidaceae; genus Prevotella. The sequence continues at coordinate 31,403 of JALFCW010000057.1, read as the reverse complement.
CATTCTTGATGGGAAGAGTGAGCTTAGGATCCACATGCTCTGTGGTGTAGATGGCAAAGCGCACCTTGGACGTGAGATGATGAAAAGGCAACTTCACTGCTCCCGAGGGCGTGCCGCCCGAGGTGATGGTGCGACCTGTAAGCATATCTACATCATCGGTCTTGTCGGAAGATGACGTATTGCGTGAGCGTTTCACCTGTGAAACAAGATATTCTTTGTTGTCGCCTGTGAATGGTGAGGCGGTTACAGCTCCATCAACCACTGTTTGATGTGTGAAGCTTGACTTAATCTTCAGATTGGTGTCTGTCACTCCAAAACCGTCAATCACTTTATCCTGAGTAGTTGGACATGGAGCTATGGCAAAGAACTCGTAGGGGAAGGCTGAGTAGTCCCAGTATTTCTCCAACTGATTCTGATAAAAGCCATCGGCAGTTGTGCCCACCGTACCCCATTGTGAGTTCTGATACCAATCGTCTTGCTTATAGATAGCTTCATATTGATTCATAACCGTCTGTTGGGAGCCTGTTCCCCGGTTCTTGTAGACACTCACGAGAAAGCCCGACTTCAACTCTTCGGCTGTTGCCCTTGTGACTGTCTTTGTCTGAACAATATCTCCCACTGATGGCACACCGAAGCGCATGGGGTCGGTGGACATCGGCAGTTCCTGCTCCTCGATAATCTTATCTGAGGAACAAGAAACCAATGACATTATTGCCAATAGTATGAAGATATTATACTTGCTCAAAGTCATACTCCAAATAATGGGTCGTATCAATTATTGTCGTTGATGTTGTGCTCAGAGTCAACCTCTGTCCAATTCTCAATAGTACACTCGTCGAAGATAATAGGGTAGAGGGCCTTATCTGTACTCGGGTTCGGGTCGGAGGGATCGATAGTTGGATTAGATTCCGTAGTACCCGTTGAGTTCTTCGTAATCTTGAAGATGTATGTGTATGAATTGTTTGATGTCCAATTGCATGCAGAATATGGCACATGCACTGTGGCATTGCGCACGGTGATGGTCTCCTTAGTGTCCTCTGCCGTGAGCTTATATGTCACGTGGAATGTCAAACCAGTGTTGTCCTGATTGATTGGAATGAGATAATATGTGGTTGACGATGGTGAGGCATTATTCTTATCTGTACCAATAGAATTGGCTGTAGGAACATTAAATCTTAAGCACTCGCCATTTGTTGATTCGCGAGAAAACTTAGTATTTCCTGTTAATGACAATGAAGGAGTAGCACTGGAGAAGTCAATTGTGGCACCGGCTGAATGATAGAGTGTTCCGTAGGTATATGTTGTTCCTTCGCCTGTAAGAGCAATGGCAGGAGCTGCACATACTCCGGACGTGTTATCTTCCTTAAGGTCGAGTATCTGAACCTCATAACCAGTGATATCCTCATAGAACTTTATCTGCATCTTTGCACTGATACGCTTGAAGGCAAGCTGCACTTCCTTGTTATAGTTTGCTTTAGCCACAGTGGTATTTGCATACATAAACTCATGCTTTGACCTGTCGTCATAACCATCCTTGATGCCATCATTCCCGATAGTCATTTGCTTAGTATCTGTGGCAAATGTAGCTGTCTGATTTCCATTAATATAAGGAGCATAAGCATAGAAGTCAACGCTCTCAGATGACTTGTCCCAATACTTAAGATATTGGTTGGCATTGTTTGACATATAGAATGTTTCGTCTTTCTTATAATATCTCTCAGAGCCATCATAGGTATATTCCGAATAGCCAAGTTTCTCGTATGCCCAATTTGATGAAGACAATGTTGTCTGATTGGCATCTGTAAGGTTATATCCCACGTTATTCCCCTTATATCCAACAAGATAATTGTTCATCACCTGTTGTGACGAAGAGCTTGAGATGTTCTTGTATGCGAACACTCCAAAGTTGTAGTGGCCTGCTTCCTGAAGATTGGATTTACCAGCTTTAGTTGTAATACTGTTCCTGTGTAACACTTCAAATCCGATGGTATTCTGCTTGCTCTCGGAGTTGTTGCCACCATTGAGTTCTGTGTCGTTGGTGCATGATGCAATTAATGCAGAGCATGCCGTAATTAATAGTAGTTTACGCATATTGATAATTTTATTATTATTTTAAAATGGAATTTCGTAATCTATATGTTCGTAATCCTCAACTGTCGGTACAAACATGTTGCCTTCACCTTCATCTCCCTTTTCGGGAATGTCGATGTTGCGACAATCTATATGTATTGTAATCAGTCCGCCATGACATTGCATTCGGCATTGGTCGGTGACGGTGTAGTTGAAGGTCTTCTCAGTGCCATTGCTGAACTTTAGCGTCAGCAACAGATGATTGTCGATGTCGGTGCGACTGCCTGCGTATTCCGCCTTGGTATATGAGCGATAGCCCTCCATGTCGCAGAGACCGAAGGTGGTGAGCTTTCCGCCCACGATATCCACATTCTCTCCCTCGAAGTCAATGCCTTGCTTCATACGCATGGGGAAATACACCATACACGGACTGTTGTTGGTATGACCGGTGTTGACGTTGGTGCCGCTCGCCATAGCAGTCAGTGCGGCATCGCCTGTGGCTCCTACTATGCGCCCGTCGTTGTTGTGTAGCACCACCTGCACGAGATAGATATACACCAATGGCATGAGTTCGGCGTCGATATGCTTCACCCACACGTTCTCCACCTCATCGAAATAGTCGTAATCCTCGATATTGCGGGATATATAGATGTCTCGCTCGTAGGCCGAATAGAATATCTCGGGCTGATTGTAAACACCGGTGACAGCATCCTTGGAGTCGGTCTTGGTGAAGCCACGGGTGACTGTGGTCGAGGCGGTCACCTCGTCGAGCTTTGAGTCGTCGATAATCACCACCTGAGTGCCTTCGGGTGAGTCGATATTGCTCCACATCAGCATGTCGTAATATCCAAAGTTGTAGCTTCGGCGGAATGAGGTGCCGAAGATTGTGAAGGCATCATATCCATCGCTCTTATGCTCGCCTCCTGGTTCTGTGCCTATATAATATCTGCGTACCTCATAGTTGGAAGGTGTGGGATAGTCGATGTCGCCCGAGATAGATATGTCGGTGAGATCCCAACCAAAGTGCCAGTCGGCTTGCCAGTTGACATCCACACTCCACACCACATCCATATCGGTGATGACGGTGGGCACTTCCACTATCACTTCCTCTGCCGGCAGATGCAATGGCGGTTCGATACACGAAGTAAGGCTCCCGCTGCCAAGGGCGGATATGAGGCTAAATGCTTGTGCAAGTCTTTTTATCTTATTCGTCATAGCGAGCCTCCTTTCCTTTTACGGTAAATAATGTCGTAGGTGAGCTGCACGCCCAAGTTGGTTGGACCAAACCATGTGAATTGGTGGTTGCGCTTCTTAAACTGGCTGGCATTGCCGAGATAGTCATAGTAATACTTGCCGTCGAGCTCGCCGGTGATGGGATTGCCATAGATATATGGGTCGTACTTCGTGAGCAGGAATCCCAAGGCGGCTGTGAGTTCCAAACGCAACGAACCACTGCTGTTGAGCTTCATCGTGTAGCCACCCGAAAGGCCTGCTCCTCCGCCTTCGCCTTCCCATCCGCGGTGAGCGTTGAATCCGATGCCATAGGCAAATCCGTGGGCATACACTCCGAGGAAGGCTCCACGATAGGGATGGCCACTGCGGAAGTAGCGACGCATTTCAAGTTGAAGGTCGCGTATCTGGAAGAACTTATAGTCCTGCCAGTGGCGATGGTTGGAGAATGTGAATCCAATATTATAAGTGAGATGTCCCTTGCGGGGGAAATATTCCAGTTGGATGTTTCCTCCGGGGGCAAAACCGAAATTGGGCATATAGAAGAAGTCGTGCACAAGATTGGTGCGCACTGCTATAAGTGGAATCCTGGGGGACTTCGTTGTAGTAATAGGAATCTCTGTTGGCGTTAATGCAATAGTGTCTGCCGGTGTTGCCGTTAAGTATTCCGTTATTAATGTATCTGTTGTTATCGTGTCCTGTTGTATTATGGGTTCTGTTGTTATGGGCATTGGTTTGCGCCCGAACCAAATCATCACTCTTGCTTGACGTAGGGAAGGGAAGTATTTCTGCTTAAGCCGTAGCCATGTCTTGCCTCCATTCAGCCGTTGCAGTCGCAGTTTGCATTGCTGCTCATTGCCTTTGGCCTCCTGCCATATCTTTTTCACGTTGTTTGTCTCAGGGTCGGAGGCGAGAGTCATCAGATGAATAAGATAGTCGTAATCCTCACAGATATTGCTGCTTTGGATATTCCGAGGGTCGAAGTCGTTGTCGAGCTTACTGCCAATATACTCGATAAGCCTCTGGGTGCGCTCCTTGCCAAGTCGGCAGTTGTTGGCGTAGGGACCTTCGGGTGATGCCGCTCCTCTCACCATTATTCGCCTGAGCACCAGTTTCTTGTCGCGCAACAATGGGAGAATATGATTGTTGAAAGTGGCAATAAACGGCTCGTCGGCACGCAACTCAGTGCGATTGACCGCAAACCGTATGCCTTGGGCGTTGGCATTGAACAGGGAGTCGGAGACATCAGGCAATGTGGCATTTTCATCCTCACTGATATATACAAAAGAGTATTCAGGCAGCGGTTTATATCCACCGTTGTCTTCAATATTCATCGCAACCATTGAATTTATGGTTGACAATAGAAATATTATCGATATTGTTACTACCCTGATTCTCATTGTTAAATAATCGCTTATAATTTGGGTGCAAAGATATATAAAAAATATGATATTTACCTAACCCCCCCCCCGATTTAGCGACATTTAACACAAGAATGTGCTGAATTAACAACTTTTATTATCGTTATTCATATATCGTAGCCACTATCCTTCGCGCTCCACCATAGTCGCGGAATTCAAATAGATAGATGCCTTGCCAAGTGCCGAGGTTCAGTCGGCCATCGGTAATGGGTATGGTGACACTCACCCCGAAGAGCGAACTCTTGGCATGTGCCGGCATATCGTCAGCCCCTTCGAGCACATGGTCATAATAAGGCTCGTTTTCGCGCACTATATGGTTCATTATCTTCTCCATGTCCGAACGCACGTCGGGGTCGGCATTCTCATTAATACTGAGGGCGCACGACGTATGCTTGACGAAGAGGTTGAGCAGTCCTGCCTTAGGCAGTGGCTTGGGCAGATTGGCCATTATCTCCTGTGTCACGAGGTGGCAGCCTCTGCGTTTGGCCGATAGTGTAAATTCCTTTTGTTGTATCATATTCTTCCTAAATAAATCCGATAATTCTTTGATGTGGAATAGGTATCACATATTTTAAAATTTCTGCAAAGATAAGATTTTATTTTAAAACCACCAAATTATTTTGTTAATTTTTTCGTACGATTAGAAAAATGTATAGTTTTACTTTGATATTTCAACAAAAAACATTATCTTTGCAGCACAAAAGACAAGACAATGAGATATTTCATCACACTAAGTTATGACGGCACGCCATTTCATGGATGGCAGATACAACCCAACGGCATTTCCGTGCAGGAGGTGCTGCAGAAGGGATTGTCAACGATTCTAAGGAAGGACATTGAGGTGGTGGGGGCAGGCCGAACCGACACGGGAGTGCACGCAAGGACAATGGTGGCTCACTTCGACTGCGACCTTCAGCTCGATTGCCCTCAGACGGCTTATAGGCTCAACCGCATCATGCCGCCCACCATCGCCATAAGAAAAATGGAGAGAGTGAGCGACGACATGCACGCAAGATTCTCGGCTAAGAACCGAACTTATCATTACTTCATACATACGGAGAAGAACCCCTTTTTGAGGCATTACTCATATCGGACTCCCTACGCTCTCGACTTCGACATGATGAACAAGGCGGCTGAGATACTCATGGAATACGATGACTTCGGAGCGTTCTGTAAGAGTAACTCAGATGCCAAGACAACCATCTGTCATGTCACTGCCGCACGTTGGCATCAAGTGGACGACACGAGTTGGTATTTCGAGATTACAGCCAACAGGTTTCTGCGCAATATGGTAAGAGCTGTTGTCGGCACGTTGGTGGACGTGGGACGTGGACGACTGACGCTTGAGGGATTCAGGCGAGTGATTGAAGAGGGGAAGCGCACTGGTGCAGGAGAGTCGATGCCAGGCAATGCGTTGTTTCTTGAGAAGATAGAATATTGATTTATACGACTATTTGAGGTGTTGTTGAGTGGATGACCATTCTTGTTATGTCAATATCACCGTCGTTGTTATATGTTGCCAGTTAGCAAATGCTCTTTTGCTAACTGGCAACATATCTTATAAGAGCTACCAAACGAGTTTCTGCATACTAACAAAATGTCCTTCCTCAGTCTTAACTTATGATCAATGTCAGTCTTAACTTATGACCTCCAAGAGGAATGAGTAAGCGTAACCGTAACCCGTAACTGACATTGATTTTCCTTGTGCAAACGTTCGCGTATGTACTTATATATAGTAATTAATTAAATTAATATTAATATATAAAATACATACATCTGAAAACTGATTTTCAATGTCAGTTACGGGTTACGGTTACGCTTGCATTGTATTCATTCCTTTAGTTGTAAAGGATTCTTTCTTCATTTACTTGCTCCAAAGACAACACTGTCTTGCCCAATCATCCTTCGATCAACCTTCGTTCATCCTTCGTTCATCCTTCGATTGGGAGTTGGAGGATGATTATTGGATCTACGGAGGTTAATATAAGGATGATTAAAGGAATACTACGATCCGATATACAGGCATATCATTCCGAGGAGCACAAGGGCGAGGTCAACGGCCTTGGCCTTGAGATTCTTCTCATGGAAGAAGATTGCGGCACAGGCGAAGCTCACAAGAACGCTTCCGCGACGTATCATCGACACTATGCTGATCATCGCCTCTGGTTGGGTGAGCGCATAAAAATAGACAAAATCGGCGGCACTGAGGAACACACTAACGCACACGATGCTCCAATCCCAATGAAATGGTGTCGTCTGCTTTCTTTTTGGCCACCACAGAATCATGAGCATCGCTCCCATCAAGAGGCATTGATACACCACATACCAGCTCTGCACCATCATCTTGTCGAGTCCTGCTCCGCCGCTCTCAACAGGTGCCATCAGATACTTGTCATACAATCCGCTGATGGCTCCCAAGAGGGCAGCTCCAACAATCATCCATATCCAATGATCGCGCTTGAAGTCGATGCCTTCTTTCTTTCCGCTGCGGCTCAACATAAGGAACGACACTACGGCAAGTGTGACTCCAGCCCATTGCCAAGCATTGAGTCGCTCGCCGAATACGAGCATAGCTCCCACAAGTGTCATAACGGGGCGCGTGGCATTGATAGGACCTACGATAGACAGCGGCAGATGCTTGATACCGAAATAACCCAATATCCAACTGCTCAACACTATCAGGCTTTTGAGCACAATAAACTTGTGCATCTCCCAGCCGCCACTGCCCACGTGGAATATCGTCCCGTCGAGAGCGTTTGACGTATAGCTTATGGCAATGAACGGAATGAATATCGCCGATGAGAGCAACGTGTTGAGAAACAACACGGGTATCACTGCATTGCCCTTCAATGCCTTCTTCTTAAACGAGTCGTAGAACCCCAAGAGGGTTGCCGACATAAATGCTAATATTACCCAATACATCTTTTTTAATTCAATTTTGATATTGTCTATTTAAGACAGCGTTTCAGTGTTTCAGCGTTTCAGTTAAAAATGCGACGTTTTATACGTATTACTATCCAATTATTAACGCACTATGACCTTCTTGCCGTTATGTATATATAATCCCGGGCGGGTTGGTTTGGCGGTGCGTATGCCGTTGAGCGTTGTCCATACGTTGTTGTAAGAGACATCAGAATCATCGGCTTCAATACCATGAATGCCAGATTCCTCTCCAAGGAAATCCTTAAGACTTGACATTGCTGCAAGCGGTTTGCCGGTATTGCCATTATAAAGCGGGGCATACCACCAATCATTCATTTGTGTGTCAGCCCAGGGATAAGGATTATACTCCATCCACCACCAGAAGAGTCCGTTAACAGAATCGTGCTTGTTGAGCATGGTGATAAGGTCATCAGTGAATGCTTTCTGTCCGGCTTCTGATGCTTCATAGGTAGAGTATAGGTTATAGTCGCCTTTGTATTCCCAACTATATGCATATCCCACTTCCACAATCATAATATTCTTGTCGGTATATCTGCTTTCAAGAATTTTGATGGCAGTTTCGAGTGTTGAGATCGTGTTGTGCCATACTGGATAATAACTAAGTCCGATGATGTCGTAATCCACATTGTCGGTCTTCATTTTGTCATAGAAATTGGTAAGTACGTTTGTCTGTGTAGCGCGCTCGGTATGCAAGATAATCTTGGCATCGGGACAGATTTCTCGACAAGCCTTGCCTGCATTTTTTAGTAGGGTAGTGAAACGGCTCCAGTTGGCGTTAGAACCTAAGTAGCATTTCTTGAGGTTGCTGCTGCCTTCCTTGCCCCACAACATTCCATAGCTAATCTCGTTGCCTGTCTGGATGAAATCGGGAGTGGCGCCTGCATCTTTCATCTGCTGCAGCACATCCTTGGTATATTCATAAATCTTGGTGTAGAGCTCGGCGTCGGAGAGAGTCTCCCATGATTTAGGTGTCCACTGCTTGGCGGGATCTGCCCATGTGTCGGAATAGTGGAAGTCGAGCATGAGTTTAAATCCGGCATCCTTGATACGCTTGCCGAGAGCCTTTACATAGTCAAGAGTCTGACAGCAGTTGGGATCGTTGTTGGGATAGTCGGATGGATAGACAAAGAGGCGCACACGCATGGCATTGAGCTTTTCCTGTTTGAACAGGTCAAGGGCAGGACAAGCCTTGCCGTCGTAGTCAAGATACTGGGCTTTCTTGGATTCGTTGTCGGTGAGGCAAGATATGTCGCCACCGACATACTTTTGTGCCTGCACTGCGGATGCCATCATGAGCATTGCCGCTAAGATCAGTTTTCTGGTTTTCATACGCAATGTTATTATTATTATGTTTGCTATTGACAAATGTATTCAATCTTTAAATGCTTTAATTATAATATTTCGCGCAGCGACTCTATTTCCTCCAGCCAAAGGCTTGACGAAGCATCGCTTGGCATTCGCCAGTCGCCACGAGGACTAAGACTGACGGAACCGACTTTAGGTCCATCGGGCAGACAGGAACGCTTGAACTGCTGGGCAAAGAAACGACGGAAGAAAGTGTGCATCCAATGAAGGATTGTGGCGCGGTCGAAAGTGCCGGCATCGGGATTGCTGCCATCAAATGCCTTTTCTGCCATAAGCAGGAGGCGCGAAGGCGCAAAACCGAAGCGGAGATAGTTGTAGAGGAAGAAATCGTGGAGTATGTATGGACCTACAAGATCTTCCGTTTTCTGCTTGATATTGCCGTTTTCATCGGCAGGAATCAATTCAGGACTAATTGGAGTGTCGATGATATCGAGAAGAGTAGTGCGACTGTTTTCATCCACATCATTAGATGCGATATAGCTGACGAGATGGCGGATGAGAGTCTTGGGAATGCTGGCGTTGACTCCATACATCGACATGTGATCGCCGTTGTATGTAGCCCATCCGAGGGCGAGTTCGCTAAGGTCGCCAGTACCGATAACCATACCGTTTACCTTATTGGCATAATCCATAAGAATCTGTGTGCGCTCGCGAGCCTGACCATTCTCGTATGTCACATCATGCACCGAGATGTCGTGACCGATATCCTCGAAATGCTGTGTGACACTCTTGGCGATGGGAATCTCGACAGAAGTGACACCAAGCGAAGCCATCAGTGATACGGCATTGTCGTGGGTGCGGTCGGTAGTTCCGAATCCTGGCATAGTGATGCCAAAGATGCCTCGGCGGTCGAGCGATAGATAGTCGAAGGTGCGCACGCATACGAGAAGGGCGAGGGTAGAGTCGAGTCCACCACTGATGCCCACTACTACATGCTTGCAACCAGTGTGATGGAGACGCTTGGCAAGACCGGACATCTGTATATTAAGTATTTCCTCGCACGATGCCGACATATCGCCGGTTTTTGGGATAAATGGCAAAGCCTCCACTGGATGAAGCATAGTGAAGTCGGTGCGCGGCACAACCGTCTTGGCACTAATGATATCCGCCTCGCCATGACGCTGGGCATTGACGAAGGTAGTGTTGGAACGGCGCTCTGCCCTGATGCGGTCGATGTCGATCTGTTGTATCTCCAACTGCGGTTGGAGAGAGAATCGCTTTGCCTCGGCAAGCATTTTGCCATTCTCGAAGATGATGGCATTTCCGCCATATACTACATCCTGAGTGCTCTCGCCAAATCCACTTGACGCATAGACATAACCGCTGATAGTGCGGGCGCTCTGTTGTGAGAGCAGCGAACGCAGATAAGCATGCTTGCCGATGAGTTCGTCGCTTGCCGAGAGATTGAATATAACGTCAGCTCCGGCAAGGGCGAGATTATTGCTCGGCGGCACGGGAGCCCATACATCCTCGCATATTTCGATACCGAATTTTAGACCGTCGCCAGTGGTGAACACCTTGGGGCGAGAGGATATGACAGCCGGACTGCCAGCTATATATATTGTGCGCTCGTCGGTGAGATCCTGTGACGAGGCAAACCATCGTTTTTCGTAGAACTCACTGTAGTTGGGCAGATATGTTTTGGGAACAATACCAATTACTGCACCTTGCTGGATGACCACAGCGCAATTGAGGAGCAGACCATCAACAGCCACCGGCATTCCCACGATGGATATGATGTCCATCTTACGGGTGTCGTTGAGAAGGGAGATGAGCGATTCCTCGGCACGTCGCAATAGGATGTCGGAACGGAAAAGGTCCTGACAAGTATATCCTGTGACCGAGAGTTCGGGGAAGACAATTATCTCCACACCGCGCTCATCAGCCTCGGTTATCATTGACAATATCTGGGCGACGTTGTAGTTGGTGTCAGCCACCTTTACACTCGGTATGGCAGCGGCTACAGTTGCATATCCGTATTTCATAATCGTTTTATTTTATCGTTACTTGTGTAGCGCCATATCCGTACTCCTGGAACGATGCGTCCTGATATGGCATATTCTTGAATCGATATCGCAACTCATGGATGACAGCCTGACGAAGCACACCTTCACCCTTGCCATGGATGAATACAATCTTTCGACCTTTCTGGTTTTTGTATTCGAATATGGTATTGCGCACCTTCTCCAACTGATAGTTGAGGATATCTGAATTGGACATTCCGGCAGTAGAGTCGAGTAGGGCATTGATATGTAAATCCACTACAATCGGAGCATCTTTGTCGTCCTTTGGTTTCGGGGCATGAGACACAGGGCGAGCCATGTCGGCCTTCACCTTCTGCATCATCTCTTTCTTTAACGTCTTAGGGTCAATAACCAGAGGACGAGGCAGTTGATCGTTTTCTACGATAGTGTGGATAAGCGCTGGCTGCTCAAAGAAATCATTCTCCTCGAATGTGTGCAGCTTATAGAATTTCACCGGGTCGATACGGAATTCGGAGTCGATCACTGGTTTCTTGAGGAATGGTTTCTTACGCTTGTAGGCTATGAGTTGCACTGTGATATGCTCCATAGCAGCAAGATCCTCACGACCAAACTCCTCGACAAAGAGTTTGGTGTTGGGATCAACTTCTCCTGCCGCACGAAGAGTCCAACTGTTGCCTTCTGCAGTCATATAAATATAATGTATATAATAGTTGCTGTCGTTGACGATATATGTCTCGAATCGGGACGAAGTGATGGCCTTGACATCCATTGGCACGAAGGCGATGTAGGCATTGAGTTTGTCGCCGCCTTTGCGCTCTTCAGCCGGAGCCTTGAATGTCACTGGACGTTCGGAAGGATCATAGTCATAGTCGTCGTCGGGTATCTGAATACCTTTCTTCTGCACTTTGTCAGCAACGATTTTCGATGTACTGTAGTCTTCTTCATTCACCACAACAACATCATTTATCGGTGTAGGAATCTGGAAGCCGTCCTCATCCTCCACAAGCACTATTTTGTTTCCCTGGAAGCCGGCAACTTTTCCGCCGCCCACTTCACTTACGAATTTTACTTTATCTCCTATTTTCATATTATATAATTTATTTTTTGTTTTGCACCTGCTCAATCTTCAGCTTTCAATCTTCAACCTTTATCAAGCAGCTGTCACCATAGCTCAGGAATCTGAAGTCGTGAGAGAGTGCATAATCGTATATGCATCGCCAATGGCCATTGACAAGAGCACTGACCAGCAAGAGGAGAGTGCTCTGCGGCTGATGGAAATTGGTGACGAGGATGTTCACAATGCGATATTTGAATCCTGGTGCGATGATAATCTGAGTGGAAGAATGTAGCGACTTGCGCGAATTGCGGTCGAGGTAATCGCTGATGGCGCGCAGAGCCTCAACAGTATCGAGCGGAGCATTGCCTTCGGTGGCAAGACGCTCAGCATACTCGTATGGTTCCCACTGAGTAACATGTAGTTGCTCTTCTGTGAGATTAGGATTAGCATGGAGTTTCACTCCCATATAATAAAGACTTTCGAGAGTGCGCACACTCGTCGTACCTACGGCGATAGCCTTTCCGCCATGGGCAATGAGTTTGTCGATAGTCTGCTTGTTGACACATATATATTCGGTGTGCATCTCGTGGCCCTCGATTTCCTCACTTTTCACGGGTTTGAATGTTCCCGCACCAACATGCAATGTAAGTTCCTCGCGCTCAATACCATGAGCATCGATTTCGGCGAGCACATTGTCGGTGAAATGCAATCCGGCTGTTGGAGCAGCAACAGAACCTTTGATTTTAGAATAGACAGTCTGATAAGTCGTCTTGTCGCTCTCCTGAGATTCGCGGTTGAGATATGGCGGTATAGGCAATTCGCCGGCAATATCAAGAATCTCGGCAAACGACACTTCGTGGTTATCCCATTGGAAATCCACCCAATGACTTGTGCGCTCCTCATGCAGACGCTCTACCGAGAGACAAACCGACTTGCCGTTGACCTCGAAGGTGCGACTCAGTTTGCCTTCTTTCCATTTCTTTAGATTGCCCACAAGACAATGCCATGCACAATGACCATTGGTTTGAAACATCAGTTCGTAGTCAACTGGCTCAGCCGGTTCAAGCAAGAACACCTCGATGAGCGCACCCGTTTCCTTGCGGAAATGCATTCGCGCCTGAATCACCCTTGTGTTATTGAATACCATAAGAGCACCTTTGGGTAGATGCGACGGGATATTATAGAAGATATCCTCACTGATGTCTCCATGGTCGAAGACGAGCAGTTTGGAATGATCGCGCTGTGTCAACGGGAATTTTGCAATTCTCTCGTCGGGCAGCGGATAGTTATAATCAGATATATGTATATGTCTTGGATCCATAATCAATAATTTGTATTTATGCCAGAATAAGACTGCGCAATATGCAGTAGATGAGTGTCAGTGAGAGCACTAGCGCCACAATATATATGTCGGAATATCTATAGCCAGACGATGTATATTTGGATGACACATAATCATTTTCGGAATGTAGCAATCGCCTGTCAACATATCTGTAGAGAAAATAAATTCCCGTACCGACGCTTCCGCCCCATAAAAGTCCGCAAAGGATGTCGAGCGGATAGTGGACACCGAGATAGAGTCGGGTCCAACAATTTGTGAGCGACCATCCTACAAGAAGCAATGTAACGAGACGACTGCGCATGAGCAATGAGAAGAAGACGGCTATACTGAAGGTGTTGGCGGCATGTGCGGAGAAGAATCCATACTTGCCACCACGATATCCGTCAACAGTGTCAACCAACATTCCGATCTGGAAATCGTGTGTAGGTCGCAATCTCGCCACAAGCGGTTTGACGAGCAAGTCATCAACCGTTCCGGCAAAGAGTACGCACAATCCTGCACAAGCGAGGATACAGATGATGCGTCGGAAGTTGTCGTTGTTCTTCACCACAACATAGAACAGTGATACATACAGAGGAATCCATGTGGCAGCAGTGGTGAGCGTCTTCGCCAAATAATCGACGAAGAGCGAGTCGCTGCCATTGATTGCCAACAGCAGTTGCTTGTCCATCTGTATGATTGTGTCCATATCCATAGTCTTGCGGATTTATATTATGTATTTTATTTCAATCATTTATATCATTTCAATCATCGAAGCCTTTATCCATCCCTCCTTACCGTCGGCAATGCGCACTTCCTTCCATTCCTTCATCGAGGAGTCGGTGATTTCCACCTTTGTTCCCTCGTGAATGATAAACAAGTCGGTGCCGCCATTTGCGGGCGTGCTTTTGACGGCAGCTGCAGGAGAAATGACAATGGCTCCGGTGCGATTGACAAGCTGGTCCTTCTGTTGCCATGCAAAGAGATTAGACAATCCGAAGATGACAATCATTGCCAAGGCGCCGAAGAATCCGGTTTTCTGCATCCAAACCCTGCTTGAGAACAGATAACACAGGGCAAGTATGATGGCAATGGCAAGAGAAACGAGCGACATCGTAGCCCATCCATCGACACTCATGATATTGACGAGCGAGCGATACCAAGTGACGAAGAACATCTCCGACTCGGGAGTGATCTTGTCGATGGTCTTGCTGCGAGCCAGTTGGAGATTGACTCGTATGTCGGGATCGCCGGGCGACAGCAATAGTGCGCGCTCGTAGTTGATGACTGCACGCGTGATGTTGTCGGTGCGATAATAGGCATTTCCGAGATTATAATATACATCTGCACTCACGCCTTTCTTGAGCAGAGCCTCATAGTCGGCAATGGCTTGCTGATATTGCTGACGTACATAGGCAGAATCACCCATAGCCTTAGTGACATGCACGGGAGCGGACGATTTCTGTGCTTGGGCAGCAGATGGAATGGCGATGCTGATAACGAGAAGCAGCAATCCCAATCCTGCAGTCTTCACTTTCTTTCTCTTTTTCATTGTATCTTCAATATTCTCGATGGCAGTCATTGCCGCATTGAATGTCTTGTTCATATTACCCTTGGCGTCGCCTGGAGCATAACGTTCAAACTCACATTCGTCGAGGGCGCTGATGAAGAGTTTCACATTAGCCTCGCTCACATCACGCTCGCTAAGACGCTGCGAGATGTTTTCGCGTGACAGACTCTCAACGGGCATATTAAGTTTGTCGCCAACATATCCCCAAAGAGCACGCAACACTTCGTCATAGAATTCGCTTGAGCGTCCGGCATTCATCAGTTTATTGGCAACGCGCAGTCGTTTTGTAGCCACCTTGTTGGCCTTCTTTCCGCGCATCTTACCGATATTTGCGTTGTCGATGGCACGCTGGCGGAATATCACGAAGAGCGAGATAAAGGCAATGGCAAGCAATGCGAGTGTAACCCAATAGGATGTGGAGCCGAAGAAGAACTCATTGACACCGTGCAACTCCTCAGGAGTGGTTTTGATATGGCGAATGTCCTTGTTGAGCAAGTCAACATCCTGACCAGTGAAATCGCTCACTCCGCCACCCTTGGCTCCTTGTGCCACATTCAATGAAAAGCCCTTGCTCTCGATTGTGGCATATTTATTGGTTGAAGTGTCGTAATACACGAATTTCACCGGTGGAATCTCATATTTTCCGGCATTGCGCGGTACGGCGATGAAGTCGTATATCATACTTCCCTCAACACCATTTGCAGTGAGTTTGGTCTTGTCGGTCACCTTTGCGTCATATCGGTCGAAATCCTTGGGGAAAACAACCACAGGCTCCTTGATGAGTTTGAGATTGCCTACACCGCTTACAATCACCCTGAGAGTGACCGCATCGTTGGTCTTGATGGAAGCCGGAGTGAGTTGGGCGGAAATATTGAATTTTCCCACTCCACCCGAGAAGTCAGCGGGACGATTAGGCAGCGGATCCACCTGAATCGTTATTCCCGGAGCCTTTATCTTCTTTTTCATCTCCACATATCCCGAACCGCCGTTGAAGAATGCCTCGAAAGGATCGATATCCCTATTCTGCATGACAACAGTTCCATCGAATGTGATGGATGGAATCTCGAGTTTTCCTGTCATCTGCGGGAACATCACGTATTGGCTCCAAGTGACAGTGCGATAAGGACGGCCGTTGTATGTCTCGACCTTGAAACTCTTCTGCTGTGGCAACTGCACTTCCTGTGTATGGAATCCCTTAAGGTCGGGCATCTTACCGTCGAGTCGGGTAAGTTGCACGAGCGTGTAAACCTTATATGTCAGCAGAATCGGTTCCTGCTCATGCACACGCTGCTTGTTGGCGCTCACCTTGATGAAAAGGTCGGAGCCCGAGATATGGCTTCCAGATGGTCGCATCTGCGGTTCGTTGTCATATCCTCCTCCGCCACCGCCTCGCTGCGCCTGCTGTCGTCCGCTGACATTGATTTTCACGCTATTAGATTTCACCACCTTTCCGTCACATCTTATCTGTGCAGGAGGAATGGTGAACGTACCGTTCTTGTTGGCACAGACGATATATGTGAAGGTGATTGACGATGACGAAGTAGTATGCCCGTTAACCATCTGAAAACTCGACTGTCGTGATGTGCTCGGTCCCATAAGCACTTCGAATGCGTCAGGGAAATTGCCTGCACGGAAATTATCAACATCCTGCGTATTGATAGTGTAAGTGAGTCGAAACTGCTCGCCTACAGACACATGCGACGGTGCGCCGGCCACGAGTTTCTGTGCCGTGGCAGTGATAGTG
The DNA here is from genome assembly GCA_022771625.1 of Prevotella sp. Lineage (GTDB taxonomy): Bacteria > Bacteroidota > Bacteroidia > Bacteroidales > Bacteroidaceae > Prevotella. Next base: position 14,697 of record JALFCW010000057.1, on the reverse strand, counting down.
ACTGCAAAGAGCGTCAATAATATCGAATAAAATCTTCTCATCAATCCTTTTTTAATATATCACATAATTACCAATTCTTGTCAAGTTTGCGCGAGCGAGGCTGCTGCATCTTGTCCTTCATGCGCTTCTGAGTGTTCTTCTCCTGCTGTATTGCGGCATTGAGCAACTGCTCTGCATTGTCCTTGCTCATCTTCTGCTTGTCCTGTTTCTCCTTCTGCTTGTCTTGCTTCTGGTCTTTCTTGTCTTTTTCCTTCTTCTCGTCCTTTCCGTTCTGGTCCTTCTTCTGGTCTTGCTTGTCCTGATTCTTCTTGTCCTGCTGCTTCTTCTGTTGCTTCTTGCAGAGTTCAAGATTATATCTGGCCTCGTCGTCCTTTGGATTCAGGCGCAATGCATTCTTGTAGGCTTCGATAGCTTCGGAATACATCTTGTGCGACTGGCACACCACACCCATGTTGTGATATCCCATTGCCTTGCGTATGGCACTTGTCTCGAGTTGCACTCCGCTTTGGTATGCCACCACGGCAGCTGAGTCTTTCTTCTGGGCGAAGAGAGCATTTCCGAGATTGTATGCAGCTTGCGGATTGCGCGGATTCTTCTCCATAGCCTTGCGATATGACACTTCGGAGTCGGCATACTTGCCGCCACGAAACTGTCGGTTGCCCTGGCGAATGCTGCTGCGGTCATTCTGTGCATTCGACGGAATGGCGCTCATGAGCAGAAGCAGGAGAATGGCCGAGGCATAACGGCGCTTGCCCTTGAAGAAACGCACGTTCTTGAGCAGCGGATTCTTGCACTCCAGCAGACAGAGTTCGGCTATGAGTAGCAAGAGCACCAAGATGCCGACAGCCTGAAACTGTTCGTCGTATTCGCTATATACAGTGCTCTCGGTCTCCTTCTTCGATAGTTTTGCGAGTTCGTTGTCGAGTTGTCTCTGAGCGTCGCTGTTGTTGTCAACATGTATGTATGCTCCACCGCCCGCCTTTGCTATATCGCGGCACATGCTCTGATTGAGTCGCGTCATGACAGTGTTGCCGCCACGGTCCTTCATATATCCGCCGTTGCCGTCGGGAATAGGTGCGCCACCGGCCGAACCCACACCGAGTACATACACTCTCATGCCCTTCTTTCGGGCTTCCTCGGCAGCCTCAATGGCTCCTCCCTCGTGGTCTTCACCATCGGTGATGACGATGATAGCCTTGCCGATGCCTTCCTCCTGAGTGAAACTGTTCATTGCCTTGGATATGGCAAGAGCGATGTCGGTGCCTTGAGTAGCAATCAGCGAGGGTTGGATGTCAGCAAGAAACATCTTCGCCGACACATAGTCGCTCGTGATAGGCAATTGTATAAAGGCGTCGCCAGCAAAAACCAATAGTCCTATTTTGTCGTCGGTGAAGTTATCCACGAGATTCTCCACCATCATCTTGCAACGGTCGAGACGGCTCGGTGTGACATCCTGCGCAAGCATAGAGTTGCTGATGTCCATGGCAATGATAGTCTCGATGCCCTGTCGCTTCTCATTACTTATCTTGGTGCCAAACTGCGGACGAGCGAGCATGACGATGATAAGAGCAAGGGCAGCCTGTAGCAACCAGAATTTCACCAGCGGTCGCCAGCGCGACACGTCGGGCATGAGTTGCCTTACGAGCTTTGGGTCGCCAAACTTGCGGAGTCGCTTTTTCTGCGCCCTTGTCATCACAAACCTCAGCAATGCCAGTAGTGGAATCACGGCAAGGAGGTAAAGGTATGTTGAATCTTCAAATCTAAACATGTCTATATTATGGTATTCTTCTAAAGACGATTATTCTCAGCAATATCTCTATCAGTAGTGATATGGCTGCCGCAAGTGCAAAAGGCTGATATGCCTCATAGCGCTTGCTGAACTTCTTGACATTGAGTTTCGACTTCTCCAGTCGGTCGATTTCCTTGTATATATTCTTCAGTTCTGCCGTGTTTGTAGCACGATAGAAATCACCTTCGGTTGCAGCAGCAATGTCCGCCAGCATCTTGGTGTCTATCTCAACAGGCATATTTACATACTGGACTCCTCCAGCCACAGGCATAGGGTAGGGAGCAACCTTGTTTGTTCCCACGCCGATGGTGTAAACCCTTATGCCAAGACTTTGGGCAATCTCGGCAGCAGTCATCGGTGAGATGTCGCCCATATTGTTACTACCGTCGGTGAGCAGGATTACCACTTTGCTCTTGGCCTTCGATCCCTTGAGTCGGGTTACAGCATTTGTGAGTCCCATTCCGATTGCCGTTCCGTCGCTGATAAGTCCGCGTGCAGCGATATCGGTGCGCACGTTCTGCAGCAGGTTGAGAAGTGATGCATGGTCGGTGGTCATAGGGCATTGTGTGAATGCCTCTCCGGCGAATATCGACAATCCGATGTTGTCGTTAGGACGTCCGATGATAAATTCCGCAGCGACAGCCTTTGCCGCCTCGATACGGTTGGGCTTGAGGTCTTCAGCCAGCATACTGGTTGAAACGTCAATGGCGAGCATGATGTCTATTCCCTCAACCGTCTTGTTTTTCCACGAATTACTTGTCTGCGGTCGCGCCATCACGATGACAATCAGCGTGAATGTCACTATGCGCATGAGCAGTTGGAGCGGCATGAGCCTTACTCGCCAACTCTTCGGTGCGTAGTTGAATGCGAACGTGTCGCTCATCCTCAGTGTGGGTTCGCTCTTCTTCCTGAACATCACATACCATATCAGATAGGGTATGATGAGCAGTAGCAGAAACAGATATTCCTTATTGGCAAATTCCATTGTCCTTTTATTATATTAATAAGGTGTAAACGACATAGATGACATATACGAGAATGGCAGCGGCAGCAGTGACAAGGGCGATGATTGCTCCCTTGAGCGTGCGACGCGTCTTCTTGCTTCTCACCTCTTCCTCGCTCAGTTGCGGTTTGGCGGGCTTTTGGTCGGGCTGTGCCTCCACCTTGGTTTTGTTGATAAACTCTATGGCGTTGACGAGATTCATGTCATTCTCATTGATGAGTGTGGAGTATTTTGCAAACTTCACAAGGTCGGCGGTCTCGAAGAGCATACGCAATTCACTAAGCGCTTGCTGGTCTTGCGTCTCTGTGAGTCGCTCGATAATCTCGGATGACGTCATCTCCATTGCCATAAATCCGTAGCGCTCTTCGATATACTTTCGCAGAGTGTCGGTGAGCTTGGTGTAGTATTCCTTCTGATTTTCCGACGTAACCATTTTCTCGGCCTTGATCACCTCAATCTCCTTAAGAGCCTTCTGATGTGGCAACAGTTTCTTCACTATCTTTATTGAAGCCACAATCGGTTTGTTGTCCCTAAGTCGCAGATATAACCAATAAGCCACTGCCAGCACCACGAGCATGAGTATGCTGAGCCAGAAGGCAGCGCTCCAGTCGCTCCAACTGAATGGATTGTCCTGCACATCCTTCGGTCCATAGAACTGGTCGAGCTTGGTAGTGTCAACAGGCACTTCCAACACCTTGAGTGCAAGGCTCTTACTCTTGAAAGTCTTACCGTTTACTTTAACGGAAAACGGCGGCAAGTAATACAGTTTGCCGTCGAAAGAAGTGAGTCGATACTTATGAGTGAACACCGACATGCCGTTGTCGATATTGACAGTGGCAGAGTCGGCATGACTTATCACCTCCACTCCTGGAGTAATCATCTGCTGCGGTTTGAAGTCGGGATATTCCACTTTTGAGCCTTCCTTGGCAGTCGTTCTCACACTCACCTCCACTTGTTGGCCGATAAGTATCTCGATTGAGTCAATCGTTGCCTCAACTGTAGCCTGTGCCGCTGCTGTCAGAGTGGCGCAAGCCAAAATCAATATAGTCAAATACCTTTTCAATTCCAAATCACTAATTCCTCATTTTAAACAGCATCATCATCGCCTTGACATAATCGTCGCTTGTGGCAACCGAGATGTTGTCAACGTTACACTTGTTGAAAGTGTCGGCGAGTGCTGCCTGTCGTTTATTCCAATATTGCACGTATGCATTACGAGTGCGCTTGCTGCTCGTATCCACATATTGCTCAAATCCTGTCTCGGCATCCATCACTCTCATCAAACCAACGTCGGGCAATTCCCTTGAGCGCACGTCATACACCTGGATTGCCACAATGTCGTGCTTGCGATTGCAGATGGAGAGAGTTTGCTTGAAGTCATTGCGCACGTAGAAGTCGCTGAGCATGAAAGCCGTGCATCTTCGCTTGGCCACACCCGAGAGGAATTCGAGCGCTCCGCGAATGTCGGTGCGCATACTCTCAGGATGAAAGTCAATTAGTTCGCGAATGATGTGCAGAATATGCTTGCGTCCCTTTTTGGGCGGAATATACTTCTCAATCTTGTCGGAGAAGAAGATGACACCAATCTTGTCGTTGTTCTGTATGGCACTGAACGCCAGTGTAGCGGCAATCTCGGTCACCATGTCGCGCTTGGTCTGCCCTTGCGTTCCAAAGTCGAGCGAACCGCTCACATCGATGAGCAGCATCACGGTGAGTTCGCGCTCCTCCTCAAACACCTTGACGTATGGTCGGTTGAAGCGCGCCGTGACATTCCAGTCGATGTCCCTGACGTCGTCGCCAAACTGATACTCGCGCACCTCGCTGAACGCCATTCCCCTTCCCTTGAAGGCCGAATGGTATTGTCCGGCGAAGATATTTGCGCTCAGTCCACGCGTCTTGATCTCTATCTTCCTTACTTTCTTTAATAACTCTTGCGTATCCATCCGAATCAAGGCACTTCCACCTTATTTATAATACGGCTAATGATTTCCTCGCTCGACACATTGCTTGCCTCAGCCTCATAGGTGAGTCCCACGCGATGGCGCAACACGTCGTGTGCTACGGCTCTCACGTCCTCAGGCACAACATATCCTCTGCGCTTGATGAAGGCATAGGCGCGCGCTGCCTTGGCGAGCGATATACTTGCACGCGGACTGCCTCCGAAGGAAATGAGCGACGACATGTCCTTAAGTCCGTAGCGGTCGGGATAACGTGTGGCAAAGACGATGTCGGCAATATATTGCTCAATCTTCTCGTCGATATACACCTCGCGCACCACACTGCGGGCACGGATGATTTCCTCGGCTGTGCTCACAGGAGTAACTGTTGGCAATTGACCCTGGATGTTTTCGCGGATAATGCGCTTCTCCTCTTCGAGAGTGGGATAGTCGATGACAACCTTGAGCATGAATCGATCCACCTGTGCCTCGGGCAACTGATATGTTCCTTCCTGCTCAATAGGGTTCTGTGTAGCCATCACGAGGAATGGATTGGGCAGTGTGAATGTCTCGCTGCCGATAGTAACCTGCTTCTCCTGCATGGCCTCGAGCAATGCGCTCTGCACCTTAGCCGGGGCACGGTTGATCTCGTCGGCGAGGACGAAATTGGCGAATACCGGACCTTTCTTCACGTTGAATTTCTCTTCCTTCTGAGAATATATCAGCGTACCGACAACATCGGCCGGCAAGAGGTCGGGAGTAAACTGAATACGACTGTATTCGGAGTCAATCAACTGTGCAAGGGTTTTGATTGCAAGAGTCTTTGCAAGACCAGGAACACCCTCAAGAAGGATGTGTCCATCGCTCAGCAATCCTATGAGAAGAGAATCCACAAGATGCTTCTGTCCTACAATCACGCGGTCCATACCGCTGACAAGATTAGTAACAAATGTACTTTGTTGTTCAATGCGAATATTCAATTCGCGAATGTCAATAGCTTCTGCCATAATTCATCTATATATTCAATACGTTTTCAATTTTGGTGCAAAATTACTTAGGAATTGCGAAAAATCGGCAATATTCTGTCTAAAAAATATTAATTCTACCCTTTATAAAAGATAATTTAAGAAAACTATACCCATTTTTTGGGATTTATCAGAAAAAAATGACGTTTATTTTTGGATAAACCAAGAAAACTTCTTACCTTTGCAACCACAAAATCATTTTAACACATTATGAAGGTATTGAAATTCGGCGGAACATCCGTAGGTTCCGTAGAAAGTATTTTGAGTTTGAAGAACATCGTTGAGCACCAGTCTCAAGATGTGATTGTCGTGGTGAGCGCCCTGGGCGGCATCACCGACAAGCTGATTGCCACATCCAAGTTGGCCGTTAAGGGCGACGAGGCTTACCGTGGCGAGTTTGAAGCAATGGTAGAGCGTCATCACACGATGATTGCCACCATAATAACAGACGAAGAGAAACGAACTAAATTGCTGGCAACGGTGGATTCACTGCTTGACCAGCTTCGATCTATATATTATGGTGTATTCCTCATCCGCGACATCAGTCCCAAAACATCCGCGGCAATCGTAAGCTACGGCGAGAGATTGAGCAGCAATATTGTGGCCACTCTCATCGAGGGCGCAGAATGGAAGGATTCACGCAGTTTCATCAAGACAGAACTCAAGCATGGCAAGCATGTGCTCGACAGCGAACTGACCAACCGACTCGTGCGCGAGGCATTCTGCGAATTGCCCGCCATCACTGTAGTGCCGGGATTTATCAGTTCCGACAAATATTCGGGCGAAGTGACTAACCTCGGGCGAGGCGGAAGCGACTACACTGCGTCGATCATTGCAGCTGCTCTCGATGCCGAGACTCTCGAGATATGGACAGACGTAAACGGATTCATGACTGCCGACCCGAGAGTGATTCACACGGCTTACACTATCACCGAATTGAGCTATGTAGAGGCAATGGAGCTTTGCAACTTCGGTGCAAAGGTGATTTATCCGCCCACGATTTATCCTGTATGTGTAAAGAATATTCCTATCAGAGTGAAGAATACTTTCAATCCCTCTGACCCAGGAACAGTCATCAAGGACAAGATTGACAACGACCGCAAACCCATCAAGGGAATATCGAGTATCAACGGCACAACGCTTATCACTGTCACCGGATTGTCGATGGTGGGAGTGATTGGTGTCAACCGACGCATCTTCACCGCCCTTGCCGACAATGGCATATCGGTGTTTATGGTGTCGCAGGCATCATCGGAAAACTCTACATCTATCGGTGTGCGCGACGAAGATGCCGACGAGGCAGTGCGCGTGCTCAACCATGAGTTTGCCAAGGAAATCGAGACGGGAGCAATGTTCCCGATGCATGCCGAAAGCGGACTTGCCACAATCGCCATCGTGGGCGAGAACATGAAGCATACGCCAGGTATTGCCGGAAAATTATTCGGCACTCTCGGACGAAGCGGAATCAGCGTAATTGCCTGTGCACAAGGAGCTTCCGAGACAAATATCTCATTTGTAGTGGATTCAAAGTATCTGCGCAAGTCGCTCAACGTGCTCCACGACTCGTTTTTTCTGAGCGAATATAACGTGCTCAACCTCTTTATATGTGGTGTGGGAACAGTGGGCGGGAATCTCATCTCGCAGATTCACTCGCAGTATGAGGAACTCAAGCAGAGCCGCCGACTCAAACTCAATGTTGTGGGTATTTCAAGCAGTCACAACGCCATATTCTGCCGCGAAGGCATCGACCTCGGCAACTATCGCGAAGAACTCGCCAAGTCGGCTCCAAGCGACATTAATCATCTGCGCGAGGAAGTTATCGGCATGAACATCTTCAATAGCGTGTTTGTGGATTGCACAGCAAGCAGTGAGGTGGCCGGACTTTATCAGGAATTCCTCGACCACAATATCTCGGTTGTGGCTGCCAACAAGGTGGCTGCGTCGAGCGACTACGAGAGTTATCTAAAGCTCAAGGAGACGGCTCTCAAGCGTGGCGTGAAGTTCTTGTTTGAGACAAACGTAGGTGCCGGTCTGCCTATCATTGGCACTATCAATGACTTGAAGAACTCGGGTGATAAAATACTTAAGATTGAGGCAGTTCTGAGTGGAACGCTCAACTTTATCTTCAATGAGATTTCGGCAGATGTGCCTTTCTCCGAGACTGTATTGAGAGCCAAACAACAAGGTTATAGCGAGCCCGACCCGCGCATCGACCTGAGCGGTAAGGACGTGGTGAGAAAGCTCGTCATCCTCGCGCGCGAGGCAGGATATAAGGTAGAACAGGACGATGTGGAGAAGCATCTCTTCGTGCCCGACGAGTTCTTCAAGGGCAGCATAGATGACTTCTGGAAGAATCTTCCTTCGCTCGATGCCGACTTCGAGGCAAAACGCAAGGTGCTGGAGAGCGAGAACAAGCGCTGGCGATTTGTGGCAAAGCTCGAGCACGGCAAGACGAGCGTGTCGCTTGAGGCAGTAGGACAGCATCATCCGTTCTATGATCTTGAGGGCTCCAACAATATCGTATTGCTCACCACCGAGCGCTATCGCGAGTATCCTATGCTCATTCAGGGCTATGGAGCCGGTGCCGGTGTGACAGCTGCGGGAGTGTTTGCAAATATCATGTCGATAGCAAATATATAATTTAAGGCAATTATATTTTGTCAACATAATTCACAATTGACAATGAAGCACATTATTATATTAGGCGACGGAATGGCCGATCACACAGTGGATAGCCTCGGCGGCAAAACACTGCTGCAATATGCCGACACTCCATATATGGACATGCTGGCAAAGAAAGGTCGCTGCGGCCGTTTGATCACAGTGCCCGACGGTTATCAGCCAGGCTCTGAGGTTGCCAACACAGCCATTCTCGGCTACGAACTCGACAAGGTGTATGAGGGTAGGGGACCGCTTGAGGCGGCAAGCATCGGCTATGAGATGCGCCCCGACGACATGGCCATCAGATGTAATATCATCACCCTTGCCGACGGAAAGATTAAGAATCATCACGGCGGCCATCTCACGACTGAAGACGGTACAGAGCTCATCAATTATCTCAATGAGCATCTAGGCAACGAGCGCGTGCAGTTTATCCCCGGCATCCAATATCGCCATCTGCTCGTGATACGTGGCGGCAACAAGCATATTCTTTGCTCGCCTCCCCACGATCATCCCGACGTGGAATGGAATCCACTGCTTGTGAAGGGAGAAAAAGACACTGATGGCGACAATACAAGGATGACTCCCAGCGATACAGCCGCTCTCATCAACGACCTTATCCTCCGCTCTCAGGAGCTCTTGGAGAATCATCCCATCAACCAGAAGCGCAAGGCAGAAGGCAAGCCGATGGCAAATTCCATCTGGCCGTGGAGCCCAGGTTATCGCCCTTCGATGCAGACCATCGCCGAGATGTATCCACAAGTGAAGAGCGGTGCTGTCATCTCTGCCGTAGATCTTATCCGCGGCATAGGTCATTATGCCGGATTGCGCATCATCAAGGTGGAAGGAGCAACCGGACTTTACAACACCAACTACGAGGGTAAGGCACAAGCAGCCATCGAGGCTCTGCGCCAGGACGATTTTGTATTCCTGCATGTGGAGGCAAGCGACGAGGCCGGACACGACGGTGATCTCAAACTGAAACTGCAGACAATCGAGAATCTCGACCGACGCATCGTGGAGCCTATATATAACGAGGTGAAAACATGGGACGAACCAGTATGCATAGCCGTGTTGCCCGACCATCCCACACCGGTGGAAGTGCGCACACACGTACAGGAACCTGTGCCATTTGTAATTTATTATCCTGGTGTTGAGCCCGACGGTGTAGTGGAATACGATGAGGTGAGTTGCGTGAGCGGCAGCTATGGTCTTCTCCGTCTGCAGCAATTCATGCAGGAATTTATGAAGATTGAATAAACCGAAGATACAATATCGAGATATTACAATATCCAAAAAATGAAATACTACAGTACAAATAAAAAGGCTCCAATGGCTACACTTCATGAGGCGGTGGTCAAGGGATTAGCGGGCGACCGCGGCCTTTACATGCCCGAGAGCATCAAACAACTGCCTCAGTCTTTCTTCGACAATATCCAGGACATGTCATTCCAGGACATCGCCTTCACAGTGGCACAGGCTTTCTTTGGCGAGGATATTCCCGATGCCGACCTTCGTCGCATTGTGGATGACACATTGGCATTTGATTGCCCTGTCGCTCCCGTCACTGATAACATCTACAGCCTCGAACTCTTCCATGGTCCTACATTGGCATTCAAGGATGTAGGTGCGAGATTCATGGCTCGAATGTTGCAAAATTTCATACGTCAGGAAGGACGCGAGCAGGTGAATGTACTTGTGGCTACAAGTGGCGACACGGGAAGTGCCGTGGCCAACGGATTTCTGGGTGTGGATGGCATTCACGTGTATGTGCTCTATCCTAAAGGTAAGGTGAGCAAGATTCAGGAAAGCCAGTTCACCACTCTCGGACGCAATATCACAGCCGTTGAGGTGGATGGCGTGTTCGACGATTGCCAGGCACTTGTGAAGAGTGCGTTTATGGACGAGGAACTCAATAGCCACATGAAACTCACTTCGGCAAATTCTATCAATGTGGCGCGATTCCTGCCGCAGGCTTTCTATTATTTCAATGCCTATGCGCGCATGAAGGCATTGGGCAAGGCCGAACAACTGGTGGTGTGCGTGCCCAGCGGAAACTTCGGTAATATCACTGCCGCTCTCTTCGGTCATCGCATGGGATTGCCCATCAAGCGATTCATTGCCGCCAACAATGCCAATGATATCTTCTTCAACTATCTCGCTACGGGAAAATACGAACCGAAGGCAAGCAAGCAGACTATTGCTAATGCTATGGACGTAGGTGATCCGAGCAACTTCGCGCGTATCTACGATCTCTACGAGGGCGATCACAAGCGCATCACTTCTCTCATCAGTGGCGCTACTTACAGTGACGACCAGATTCGCGAGGCTATGAAGCAGTGCTATGCCGACAACTCATACATTCTCGACCCGCATGGCGCTTGTGGCTATCGTGCTCTCAGCGAACAGCTTCAGAATGGTGAATACGGTGTGTTCTGCGAGACTGCCCATCCAGCCAAATTCAAGGAGACAGTAGAGGCTGCCATCGGTGCTGAGGTGAAAATCCCCGAGCGTCTTGCCGCCTTTATGAAGGGCGAGAAGCAGAGTGTGGAGATGTCGAAGGACTTCGATAGTTTCAAGGCTTATCTGATGAGCAAATAAAGGCTTATCAGATGAGCAGATAACACTATATCCTCACTGAAAATAAAACTGTCATCTGTCATCTGTCACTAATTCATGAGACATTTGGGGCATAATTCAGAACATTTGCGCCATAATTACGCAACATTTGTGGCATAATTACGGAACATTTGCGGCGAAAATGACGCGCAATACAGATGAATATTGTAAAGATATTTTATATTTTTGACGCATAATACATGAAGTTGAGTTAGTGACAGATGACAGATGACAGTTTAGTTTTTTACTCGAGGGTATGGGTGATCGGATTTTCAAAAATCATCGCCTAATAATTTTATGTTATATATATTTATATATATAATATATTATATATATAAATATATATAACATAACCCCTAAATCCAGGTATAGCTCCATACATACATCCTGAGTAAAAAATGAAACTGTCATCTGTCATCTGTCACTAAATTGAGTGTATTGCATGGATGGGGTCATTTTTCTTAAAAAACATGAAATGTAAAAACATTTAACCGAAATGATAGCGCACCGCGTTTTGGTAGTTAGGCAACAATTGTTGCGTAGTTAGTGCGCGGAGGAGGAGAGAATGAAGAGGATTATTTGATAGGGCTCACGCCCTATCCTATGTTATGTCGCCCTTTCAGGGCTTGTTAAATGATGTTAATAGCAGTAATTTTGATTGCTCACAAAATTGCCATGTGCTCACAAAATCGTACCTTTGCAACGCGGGAATGAGAGATACTGCGCAGGCTCTCGGGAACACAAAAATGTGAGAACAACAAACAAAAAATTTTTTATTAACCTTTTTAATTTAATATCATTATGGCATTGAAAATTCGTGCACAAGAGAAGAAGATTCTCGTGGGACCCAACAAGGGTCAGTACGCCTATGTGGCGCAAGTTGAACTCTATTCTGCACTCTCGCAGAACAAGGTTCTTGAAGAGGCAGCCCTGAGCTGCGGTGTTAACAAGTCGGTTCTCGCGGCTGCGTGGGAAGGACTCGGACATGTGATTAACCGATGGGCGACCGAAGGTCACTCGGTGCCTATCCCCGGACTCGGTACGATGCGATTCAGCGTCAACTCGCAGAGCGTGGAGAAGCTCGAGGATGTGTCGGCAAAGATGATCACTACTCGCAAGGTGGTGTTCACTCCCAGCACCGACCTCAAGAATACGCTCGCTTCCACCTCGGTGAGCATCACCTGCTACGACCGCAATGGCGACCTGGTGAAGCGCGTTACGGCTGCAGGAACGGATGTTGACAGCGAGGGCGACACTTCTGGCGAGGAGACCGAGAATCCTACTGACACCGGAGGCAGCGGCTCTACCGGCAGCGGATCTACTGGCAGCGGCTCTACTGGTAGCGGTAGCGGTTCTTCCGGAAGTGGCAGCGATTCGGGCGCAGACTCTGATGGCGGCGGCTACTATGAGTAGGTCGAGAGCCCTTCGGGGCTCTTTAAAATTGAAAAATTGAAGATTATTGATAAATTTTAGGCACGGATGGACACGGCTTTTTCAAAGACACGGCTGGGCTGAGCATAGGAATGGCTTTATTTGCATAATGGCTATACTAAAGTATAGACACGGCTCTAAAATGAAATATTGAAAAATTGAAAAATTGGAATATTGAAAAATGTAACTAAGCCGTGAACTTGCGAAGCAAGCCGTAACCACGAAGTGTCGTGGAAAATATCAATGCGGAGCCAAGCCGTGTCTTTGAAAAAGCCGTGGATTTCCGTGCCTAATAAATTAAGAACAATTAAAATTATGGAGGACAAAATTATGACAAAAGAAAATAAAGCAAGACTGATAAAATTTCTGTGGAACCTCGCCTCGGCAGTGTTAGCAGCAATCGGAACCGCTCTTGGCGTAAGTTGCGCAGTAGCATAAATTTTTACCACAGAGATAAAGAGAAAAAGAGATTTGTGGTTTATTGTAATATGAATACTCTATATCTCTTTAACTCTGTGGTTTAAAATCATTTTAGGCCGTGGATTTCCGTGCCAAAAATAAAAATCTGTGATAATTATAACAAAGTTATAAAAAAATCTGTGTTAATCTGTGATAATCTGTGGACAAAAAACCTCTGTGGATGAAAGTAGTGACAGATGACAGATGACAGTTTTGTTTTTTACTGAGGATTGATGGATTAGTCAGTCAGTCCCACAGCCTTTGCCCATTTCATCTGCTTGATCGTCTCGTTGGGATTGGGGGAGAGCGACTCATACATCGGTTGGGGCACGAACATGCTGATGCCACTGCACGTCTCCTCGCTGGCATCGAACAACGAGAAATCCAAACCGTAATCTTCGTGGCTTGCCAACCATTTCTTGCACCATATCCTGTTGGGAACAAGCGCATTGAGGGCATCCTCCCATTCCTGGCGATAGGGACTGTCGGCTGCATATTCGAGCACGATATTCTTAGGGTCGTAATATCCCTTGGCTCTCTTTCCATTGTCGCCCATATAGATTCCGTAATACACAAGTCGCTTGCCCGCGAAATCATCATATCTCAGCAGTTCGGGCATAATCTTGGCGGTGGCTGCCGCAAAGCGGTCGAGGGCAGATGTTCGGATCACCGACATGGGTACTCCGAAGTCCTCGTTGCCAATCATCTCGCGGCACATGTCGATGATGTCGTTGTAGAATGTGGCCGACTGATTGAAGAACAGGGGGATAATCGCCTTATAGGCTCCGCCGTAGCCAGGCACCTCCGACGGGCAGCCGAAAACGTAGTCGGTGCAGTCCTTGAGCTCGTAGGCCGACTCGACGCACTGGAAGAAGCAGCAGTCGCCCACGACAAAGAGGAACTTGCTTGGCAACTGCGAAAAAACTTTGGCTAAGGTGGGGATGTTTATCCACTTGCCGCGGTCGGATGTAGTGTTGTTGCCGTTGTCGATGCCATAGGCGCGAGTGGCTGCCTTGGTGGTGGCTATCGTGTCGGAGGTGATGAGCCATCCCGAGGCATGACCCCAAAGGTCGATGCCATACGACTTGGAGGACCAGCGATGCATGATATAGGTGAGCACCTCGCGCATGCGGTCGGGGTCGGAGGCATAGAAATCCTCTTCGTACTCCTTGTCCTTGATCACCTCGCCGTTTTTCAATTCGGCGATATACGGCTTCTCGGTCTTCGAGGCATTGTCGTAGAAGACAACGAGATGATTGTTGTCGCCAATGTCAGTAGAGGCCTCGGCCATCTCGCTGAGGTCGCCGGGGGCAAAGGAGCTGAGCGAGTTCTCACCCGAGATATAGATTATCACCGTGCGGTTGGCTACGGGAACAGACACCGGATTGTCGTCATCCGAGCACGAAAAGAGCAATAAAGCGCAAAATGCGGTTAATAAATATTTCATATTCTTATTTTTTGGGGCAAAGTTACTGATTTTTATTTAATTATTTGTACCTTTGCACCTAAATTTTGAAAAATTAATATGAAAAAGATACTTATTGCATTATTTACAGCGATTTCAATGGGCGCGCAGGCGCAAAATCCATACGAGCAATGCGAGGACACTTGTCAGCATGTGCATGGCATCGACCTCAGTCATTATCAGGGCGAAGTGTTCTGGGAAACAGTGGGCGAAAACACCAAAATGGCATACGTTTATCTCAAGGCGACAGAGGGCGGCGACCGCATCGACGAGATGTATGAGCGCAACATCAATCTTGCCCATCGCTA
>JALFCW010000049.1 GCA_022771625.1 Prevotella sp. | reverse complement strand
GTGGCTGAAATATGTGTCGGGAAGAAGATTATGAAAAAGTCAAGTATTATTTCATTCGCTTGTTTGCTATCAACAAGTTTTATGAGCATTTCATGTTCACAAGAATTCTATCAAGTTTATACAATGGAATCAAAAGATATGAAAATGCAAGATAATTCCATATTATTCGAGAATGAGGATTGTCAGGTGTCCTATAACCTATGGTCAAATGGAGGAATAATATCATTTGCATTCATAAACAAAACTGACAGAGATATATTCCTAAATATGAATGAGAGCTTTCTTGTCGTAAATGGCCAAGCTCGCAATTATTTTGAAGATAAGACATATACATATGGAGCTGCTTCATCTTTGTCGTTTGGATACGGGGAAAGTTTGGGAGTAAGTCTGGGAGGAAAAACCGGAGCATGGGCAAACAAACTTTATACTGTGTCATCTGCTGCTGCAGGAAGTGTAGTTGCCAAAACAACCTTGGCGAACACTGTTTCAATCAAAGAGCAACCAGTTGTGTGCATACCTGCACATTCCTATAAATCGTTCTCAAAGTTTTGTCTATCGCCAATAATTTATCAAAAATGCGACAAGAAAGTAGATTATCCAACTAGAAAGGAGTCTATTATGAAATACTCATTCGATAATTCTCCAATAAAGATGAACAATAGATTAACATATGGTTTCAGCAATAACAATATGGATAAGCATATAGACAACATTATGTGGCTTGGAGAAATAACTAACTATCCCAGAAAAGATGCAATAGAAAATGGTTCTGTCAAAGGATGTTATGAAGAATTTAGTAAAAAAGTAAGTTACTTCAAGATAGGAACTCCAACTCAGTTCTATCAAATCTACCGTCCAAAAACAGGCTCTTTCTAATATTGTCAATGGATTTTGATATTGCCGTTCCCATCCTCTGTATAAACAAAATAACAAACGCCAACACCCGTCCTTGTGGCTGAAAAATGTGTCGGGAATAGAAGATTTACATATGAGAATAATAATATCATTGATAAAGTACATTTTTACTATGAAGGTGGCTTTAAATGCTTATTCTATCCACGATAACTTTAGTCTCATGTCAGCTAAAGTCCAAGCACTCTGGCGATAAATGCTAAGAGTGTGACGGAAGTGTAAATTATTAATTATTGAAATTATGGATACAGGAGTATTAACTACAATTACAATGGTTTCGGTTGCGGTTATCATTTTCGTGACCGCGTGGGCATTTTTGGATATCAGAAGTTCAAGACAAAACGAAAAGCTACAGGAAAAACGCAGGTGGATAGAACAAATACCTTCGTTAGTTTCTACATTGGGAGTATTGGGAACATTTTTAGGCATAACAATAGGATTGATGAACTTTAATCCAAACGTGTTGGATGAAAGCATCCCATTGCTTCTCGAAGGATTGAAAACGGCATTCTTCACATCATTGGCAGGTATGATAGGTTCTTTAATCCTATCAAAATATGTGTCCTCTGTATATGACGATAACGACAAGGGGATGTCGGATATAAACATAGCAGCTGGCGAAATAGTGAAAGCCGTGAAGCAGATGAGCGACAATAATGAGAAACTGACGATGGGTTTGCTAAAAGAGATTCAGCAACAGTCACATAATCAAACTGCTTTCTACAACACTGCATTATCCGAAATGCAGAAGACGAGCAGCAGCGTGGGAAAAGTTGATTCGAAAATTGAAACACTTCTGCTTCAATCTCAATCCCAAACGACAAGTCTTAATGAACTTGGAAATAATACAAATAGTATGTTGATATCTATCGGCAATATTGAGGCAAATGGAGAAGCCCAGAAAAAGAGTAATACCGAAATGATAAACTACATTGGCGAAATTGTCGATGCCACAAGCGCAATGGTATCAACCGACGAAAATATTGCTGAAAATGTGAAGTCATTGGGTACAAAACTTCACGACGAGGTAGTTGAGATAGAAGACAAGATGAACGAAACAAACGTATTATTGAGTAATAAGTTTGATGAATTCACAGAACTACTGAAGAAGAGTAACACCGAGGCACTTGTGGAAGTGATGAAGAAAGTTACCGAGGAATTCCAGAAACAGATGAACTCGCTAATCAATAAGTTGATACAGGAAAACTTCGACCAACTTAACAAGAGTGTTGAAAAGCTCAACCAATGGCAGCAGGAAAACAAGGAGATGATTTCATCTCTCACAAAACAATACAAACAAATGGCAACCGAATTTGAAGGTACTTCTACTACATTGACTGCCGTCGGAAAAGATACAAAGAATCTTGTAAGTGATGGAGGAAAGTTGAAGCAGCTTATAGAGTCACTTAGCAAAGTACTGATAGAAGACGACAAGTTTGTTGAAATAACAAAGAAACTTGAAGACACTGTCGATCTGACAAAGAACAACATGACGGAATTTGACCAGGCAACGAGGTCGCTAAACGAATGGGTACGCAAGCAACGTAACTTTGTGGATGGAGTGACAACTCTGATTGCAAAGCTTGATGAACTGAATAAACTCAGAGACTATAATGAGCAGTTCTGGCAAGGAACAAAGCGCAGTCTTGAAGAAGGTGTAGGCATAATTACAGAAGGCTCAAAGTCTCTGAACGCCCAGCTAAAGAATCTTGATGCCCAATTCTACAAACGTCTTAGCACGACATTGGCAGAACTTGACACTTGCATACAAGCAATGATAAACAAATAGATAATATATGGCAAAACATAATGTGTGGATGTCCGTGTCTGACCTGATGACAGGACTGATGGTGATATTTTTGTTCATTGCCGTGGCATATATGTCACAGGTATCCAAGAATCAATCCGTACTGACTGAATATGTCGAGACGAAGCAAAAACTTCACGACAAGTTGGTGCACGAATTTGAAGGGGATACACTTAAATGGCAAATGACAATAGGCAAAGACTTGTCGATGAAATTCAACAATCCGACAGTCCTGTTTGCCCAAGGAAGCTGGCAACTAACGCCTCAATTTCAGCAAATACTAGACGACTTCCTTCCGAGATATTTCGACATCCTTCTGAATGACAGCTTAAGGAAAAACATTAAGGAAATCAGGATTGAAGGACATACAGACAATGTGCCGATGCCACAGCTCGACAAAGACCCATATATTGCCAATGTCATGCTTTCTCAGCTACGCTCGCTGAGTGTGCTAAGATATTTCAGAAATATGCCAGTATATCAAAAATACGATGACAATCAAAAAAAATTGCTAGAATACTGGTTTACGTCAAACGGACTTTCATACGGAAAATCACTTGACAGTAACGGTGAATACACTATTATGAAAAATACTCCTATCGACTTGGAGCGTTCGCGCCGCGTGGAACTAAGAATAGTGACAACAGGTGAGGAAATATTGGAAAACTTCGTAGAAAAAAACAAATAATTATGGATAAAGAGGAACCTATATACAAGTTTGAAGGTCTCAAGAAACTGCTTACAGATAAAGGCTATATTGTTAAGGAAGCAAAAGGTTATCGGGAGATTGAAAACGTTGAAGTGGAGTTGGACGATGTCCGCAACAAGATGGAATTTACCGATGAAGGTATTTTCCTTAATGATGACGTGACTAATTCCAGGCAACAGATATTCCTTTATAAAAGAGATTATCATCTGAGCGCTTATGATAAAAAAAAACCAAGTTACCATACACACAAATGTCAGGTTATCCAAGATTTCATTAATAAAGGAAGGTTTCACGACTATAGGCGAGCTAATACGGAAATGGTAATGGTAAGGGATATGGATGACCGCTATAAAGACAAGGAGGTATCAAACCTTCCATTATGTAGTTTTTGTGCAAAAATGGCAATTAAATACCAAGGCCAAGATTCGAGCGTCTTTGTTAAGCTCCTTAAACAAGCGAAAGATGCCGAAGCTCCTCAAAAAAAGAAAGCAGAGGTTGACATATTCGGATATACTAAGGATTGGGAAAAAATAAGCAGGGAATTTCGTGAATCCCATAATTACACATGTGAAGAATGTGGCATAACTATTGAAGATCCCTTCGACAGGCAATTAATTCAAGTACACCATATAAATGGCGATAAAACAGATAATAATCCCAAGAACTTGAAATGTCTGTGTATTAATTGTCATGCAAATGTGGATAGCACTCATAAAAAGAATTTCAATAGAGGTGCAAATGCCATATTGCTTGATGATTTTAAAAGAAAATATAATAAAATAGAAAACAAACAATAATATATATACAACTTATGGCAAAGAAAGATACTACATCTCTTGGATTTGAAGAGAAGATTTGGAAGGCGGCGGATGAATTGAGGGGAAACCTGAATGCATCGGAATACGAAAGTATTGTGCTCGGATTGATATTCCTGAAATACATATCCGACAAGTTTGAAATGAAATACCAGGAACTGCTTGCCGATGAGGATGCCGACGAGGAGGATGTTGACGAATATATAGCTTGCAACGTGTTCTTCGTACCCGAAGAGGCTCGATGGTCGGTTATCTCAAAGAATGCCAAGAATCCGTTAATCGGTGAGGTTATTGATAATGCCATGCGACTCATCGAGAAGGCAAACCCATCGTTGAAGGATATTTTGCCTAAGGATTATAACCGCCGTGAACTGGACAAGAACCGGCTTGGAAACGTGGTTGAGATTTTCTCTAACGTGGAGATGAGTGCCGACTACGACGAATTGGATGTGCTCGGACGTGTGTATGAATACTGCCTGAGGGAGTTTGCATCGCAGGAGGGAAAGAACGCCGGTGAGTTCTATACTCCTTCGTGCATTGTGCGTACGATAGTTGAAATCTTGCAGCCATATAGCGGAAGAATATACGA
The DNA here is from genome assembly GCA_022771625.1 of Prevotella sp. Lineage (GTDB taxonomy): Bacteria > Bacteroidota > Bacteroidia > Bacteroidales > Bacteroidaceae > Prevotella. The sequence continues at coordinate 17,123 of JALFCW010000049.1, read as the reverse complement.
CCCTGCTTGTGGTTCGGGAGGTATGTTTGTACAGTCGGCAAAATTTGTGAAGAGTCATCAGAAAGACGTGAGGAACATATCTGTATATGGTCAGGAGTATAACACTTCGACATGGAAGATGTGTAAGATGAACTTGGCTATCCGAGGTCTTGAAGGTAATCTCGGTGATGCTGCCGACACATTCACGAATGACCAACATCCCGCGCTTAGGGCAGATTTTATCATGGCAAATCCACCGTTTAATTTGAAGGTATGGGGACATGACCAGCTTATTGACGACCCTCGTTGGAAGTATGGCATACCACCTGAAGGCAACGCCAACTTTGCATGGATGCAGCACATGATTCATCATTTGGCTCCAAAGGGAAGAATAGGTCTTGTGCTTGCCAATGGTTCGCTGAGCAGTCAGACAGGCGGTGAGGGCGAGATTCGAAAAAATATCATCGAGGCAGACCTTGTGGAGGGCATTGTGGCTCTGCCATCGCAGTTGTTCTATAGCACAGGTATTCCTGTTTGTTTGTGGTTTTTGGCTAAGGACAAACCGCAGAAAGGAAAGACCTTGTTTATAGACGCTCGTAATATGGGAGAAATGGTGACTCGAAGGTTGAGGGAGCTTGACGATGAAAAGGATATCAAGGTGATGGCTAAGATATTTGAGGATTTCCGAAATGGAAAAGATGTATCGAAGCCTGGAGTTTGTGCTGTGGCTTCTATCGAAGAAATAGCCAAGCAGGACTATGTGCTCACCCCTGGGCGTTATGTTGGCATAGCTGACGAGGAAGAGGATAAAGAACCTTACGAGAAAAAGGTAGCTCGCCTTTCTTCCGAGATTTCCGAACTCTTTAAGCAGAGCCGCATTCAGGAAGAGGAAATACGTATGCAGTTAAGTAAAATCGGGATTAATCTTTGATGGAGGGAGAGAAGTATGAGTGAGTGGAAAGAATGTCGAATAAAAGATATATCATATCTTAAAAATGGTAAAAAAAGACCGATAGGTAAAGGGTTATATCCAGTTTATGGAGGTAATGGCATTATCGATTATTCAAATGACTATAACAACAAATCTTCAATAGTTATTGGTCGAGTTGGAGCATACTGTGGGTGTGTTTATAATTCAATTTCGAAATGTTGGGTCTCTGATAATGCAATATCAGTTACTCCTAAAGACGATTGTGATCATACCTTTTTGTTTTATCTTTTAAGTTATTTAAATCTCAACAATTACAAAATAGGAGGTGCTCAACCACTTTTAACTCAAGATATAATAGGTAGAATTGAGATAAAAGTTCCATGTGAAAAAAGTAATCAATCAGAAATAGCAGGAATTCTTTCCTCTCTTGACGCAAAGATAGAGACGAATAATAAGTTGAATGAGAAATTGGAGGAGATGGCGCAAGCTATCTTCAAATCGTGGTTTGTGGATTTTGAACCATTCAAGGATAAGCCATTTCATGAAACGGAACTTGGAATGATTCCGGAAGGATGGGAATTGGGAAGCATTTTGGATATTGCAGAGCTATTTGATTCTCAAAGGAAACCTTTATCGTCTATGGAAAGAGAATACATGAAAGGTAAATATCCATATTATGGAGCAACATCTATAATGGATTATATTGATAAATACATTTTTGATGGAACTTATTTATTAATGGGCGAAGATGGAAGTGTTGTAAAGGAGAATGGAAATCCTTATTTACAATATGTTTGGGGCAAATTTTGGCCAAATAATCACGCACATGTTATGCAAGGTAGAAATGGTTACTCTACAGAAATGTTGTATTGTCTTTTATCTATTACTGATGTTAGTTCAATTGTGACAGGTGCTGTACAAATGAAAATTAGTCAACGTTCTATGTCACGTTTGTTAACTGTAATACCTTCTAAATCAGTCTGTAATAAATTTAATACAATAATCAGGCCTATATTTGATATAATAAAAAGAATATGGGAAGAGAACGACCGTCTCGCCTCCCTCCGCGACACACTCTTACCTCGTTTAATGTCTGGTGAATTAATAGTATAACGCTTATGGATGAAAAGGTAAAGTTTACAGAAGACTCGTATGAGAAGGCACTGATTGACCTATTCATAGAATTAGGCTATGAATATGAATGTGGCTACATCTTGGGAGATAGAGACGAGGAGTTGCCATATTACGATGGCCTTGTGTTGAAGTGCTTGCAACGACTGAATCCACAACTCGGCGAAACTGGCATTGAAAACCTGCTGAACACCGTGACATGGATTGAAGGAGGAAGCTTGCTGCAGAAAAACGAGACGTTCACCAAATGGCTGCAAAACGGTGTGATCGTTGAGAACGAAGAGAACGGCGAATATCGCAACGTGACTGCAAGAATAGTAGATTTCGACAATATCGAGAACAATGACTTCCGAATCGTCAACCAATGGACAGTGGATGAGAAGTCGAGAAAACGTTGTGACATAGTGGTGTTCCTGAATGGACTTCCGATAGTGGTGATAGAACTGAAATCGCCAAGCAATGAGAGCGTTGACGACGATGATGCCTTCAATCAGATAAAGACCTATCAGAGGGAGATACCAATCCTGTTCGGCTACAACTGCTTTAATGTGATATCCGACATGATAACAAGCAGAGCAGGAACCATCACCTCCGACCAAGAGAGATATATGGAATGGAAGTCGAAGGACGGGGAATATGAATCGTCGTCGTTGGCTGACTATGAAACGTTCTTTAGAGGGATATTCAAGAAGGAACATTTGCTGGACATCATCCGCAACTTCATCTGCTACAGCAACGAGGAAAACAAGGTGAAGGTGATGGCTGGATATCACCAATACTTTGCAGTGAACAAGGCGTTGGAAAGAGCAAAAAAGGCAGTGGAGAGTAACGGAAAGATTGGTGTGTTCTGGCATACGCAAGGCAGCGGTAAGTCGCTGTCGATGATGTTCCTGACTCATCTGCTCATTCAGCAGCTACCGGAAGTGACGATTGTTGTAGTGACCGACCGCAAGGACCTCGACCAACAGTTGCTTTCGACATTCTCGAAGTATGCCGAGTTTATGCGCACGACTCCCGAGAACGCACAAAGTCGCGAGGAGCTGATAGACTTATTGAAGAAAAGAAAAAGCGGAGGAATAATATTCACCACTATACAGAAATTCACTGAAAGCGACGAACCTCTTTCGGATAGGAAGAATATCATCGTGATGACCGACGAGGCTCACCGCTCGCAATATGGCGAAGAGACATGGGATGCCAAGAAGGAGATGATGAAGAAGGGAATGGCCCTGAAGATGAGAGAGGCATTGCCCGGGGCAAGTTTCATAGGATTTACAGGCACTCCTATATCAACCGCAGAGAAGGACACAAGAGAGGTGTTTGGCGACTACATCGACGTGTATGACATGACACAGTCGGTGGAAGATGGAGCTACAAGACCTGTGTATTACGAGAGTCGCGTGGTGAACCTCAACCTCAACGAGAATGTGACAAAGGAACTCGACGAGGAATTTGACAAGCTCGTTGACCTCGGGCTTGAAGATGAACAGGTGGAGGCTACAAAGCACAATTTCAGCCATCTGGAAAGAGTGTTAGAATCGGATGCTGTGATTGACGCATTGGTGAAGGACATCATTAAGCACTATGAGGAAAACCGTGCCGACCTGCTGACCGGAAAGGCTATGATTGTGGCTCTGACAAGAAAAATCGGTATCAAGATATACAAAAAGATATTGGAACTGAGGCCTAATTGGACGGAGAAGGTGAAGGTGGTGATGACATCAGCAAACTCCGACCCTGAAGACTGGGCTCCTATAATCGGCAACGAGAGATACAGAAAGGATCTGGCAGCCAAGTTCAAGAAGAACGACGACCCGATGAAGATTGCCATCGTGAGGGATATGTGGCTGACAGGCTTCGACGTGCCTTCGCTCGCAACGATGTATGTGTTTAAGGCAATGAGCGGATATAACCTAATGCAGGCAATAGCGAGAGTGAATCGTGTGTTCCCCGGCAAGGAGGGTGGATTGATAGTGGATTATATCGGTATTGCCCAGGCACTGAAGAGTGCAATGAAGGAATATACCTCGCGAGACTACAAACGATTCGGCGACCCCGACATCGCAAAGACAGCAATGGTGAAGTTTGAGGAGGAAATGGACATCTGTCGTGAACAGATACACGGTTTCGACTATTCGATGTTCTTCCACGAAAGCGACACCGACAAGGCGAATGCACTGAGAGGCGCACTCAACTTTATGCTGGCGGTAGAGAGGGAACAGAAAAGGAAGATATTCTGCGAACATTCGCTTGCACTGCATAATTCGCAGACACTATGCCGCAGTATGCTGACGAAGGCACAGAAGACGCAGGCGGCCTTCTTCGACGCCCTGAGAGTGATGATAACAAGATGTACGCAGACGAGGACAAGGAATGTGGTGAAGGAGATAAACGACCATATACTCGACTTGCTGGAAATGAGCATCAAGAGCGACGGAGTGATAAGTCTCGTGACTGAAAGCAAAACGGAATTTTCACTATTCGACGAGACGTTCATGGAGGAACTGTCAAAGATGAAGGAGAAGAACGTGGCTATGGAACTGCTGAAACGTCTGTTGAAGGAAAAGATCAAAAAGACGAAGAGGCAGAACGTGGTGCAGAGCGAGAAATTCTCGGATATGCTGAACGATGCTCTCAACCAATATCTGAAAGGTATGCTTACGAATGAGGAGGTGATAAAGGAACTCATCGAGCTTGCCAAGAAGATGAAGGAAGAGGAAAAGGCTGGAGAGAAGCTAGGTCTAAACGAACAAGAAAAAGCCTTCTACGACGCATTATCAAAACCAAGTGTTGTGGCAGGATTATATACTGACGAGCAATTCATCAACTTTGCCAAAGAACTGACAGAGGTGCTTCGCAAAAATTGCACCATCGACTGGAGACACAAGGAAGCCGGCAAGGCACAGATGAGAGTGCTCATAAAGCGACAACTGAAGAAACACGGCTATCCGCCAGAAGGAAAGCAGGAAGCCCTGGATTACGTGATGGCACAGTGTGACAGTTGGGCTGACAATGAGGACAACATAACAGAAGATTAACAAGACAGGAAGATATAGATACATAAGATAGAAACGCCAAAAGATTGACGTATCGCCTCCGAAATCGAAGTTCGCAAAACAAAAGATAATACCAGAGGTAGTACGGCACACGACGTTCATGTCTTCAAACGAAAAGACGTGATCGGCAGATGCTGTATGCTTTGGTATAAGGTACTTGCGAACACCTGATTTCGGGGTGTGCAGTGGTCTGCCGCTTCACGTTTCTATCTGTTTTCCAACGCTATATAGATTAAATATATGTTTCAGATAAAGCCACAAGACAAACGCAATGACATCTTCAAAAAGTTTGATGGATGCATGGAGGATTTCTTCGCAGGGACAACTCGTTTTTGCGAAGAAGTGGAACGTATTACCAAAAGCGACGAGGATAAAACAAAGGTGCATCTTCTGGCAATGGGTCTGATGATGGACTTGCAAATACTATATCATAATGCAAAAATCTACTATGACGAGATTAAATATTCCATGCTTGACATCAGAATAGACAAGAATCTCGAGCATAAGGAAGCAATGGAAAAGAAATTAGTGGATTTCAGATTTATAATCGACAATGAAATAAAAAGAGGAATACAAAGAGTTGAGAATGGTGAAATAGTAAATGGGGTTGTTACAAATGAAAACGATAACAATTCCACGGATATTATGTTATATACGTGTGGATTATCGAAAGACTTGTCATACTGGTCATTGCAGATATTTGAAAAGATTGCAGAGGTCGTAAAATACATAGATGATATGTTGTTTGATCTAACAAGGTTGAATTTAACAAGGGACGATAAGGCATTTGGAGAAATATACAATAGGTGCTTCGAGAAGTATATATCTTCAGATAAATGGCTCAGATATCGTGACAATTACCTACAAAACATTATTCAAGACACGTTTGACGGGAGAATAGAAAATATGACATCACAATCGTTTGATGCCATTATAAAAAATATCAAAAACAAAATACATGACGAAGAAGAATTGGATAATGTGTGGGTTTCATGCGGTAATAGCGTATCTGCAACTTGTAAGTATTTCATAGAACTCAAATTAAATGACGATATACTCATTAACACATATTTTAAATATGTGGCTCTTATAGATTATATTAACGAAGAAAAGAAAAACTTCGAGATGAAGATTATAAAAGTGGGCGAAGGAAGCCTATTGGCTGATAGTGTACAATTTATAAAGCCATATAGTGAAGATCGATTTGCATTAGCATTGAATGATATCCAGATTTATATGGATAACAATGGAATGTCAACTGGTTATTGGTGGTGTTGTCTTCATCATGCTCTTGCATTCGACAGACGAATAAATAATGTTGATTTCAGAACATTCATGAGATGGCTTATGGATTTTGTGGGAGACTATAATATGATATCCGAAGATAATATAACTCAATTTACATCTAATTATTTTGTGGTGACGACTAATCGAATGTGGTCATTGACGGATTATAAAGATTATATTGAGGCAGGAAAAGATGTTAGACGAATTGTCAAGTCAACAAAACAGGTGAATAAACACTTCTATGACAAAAACGTTAATGCTTTTAATAAACTTTTCAAGGCTTCGGAGAAAATGAGACAGATATTGAGAAAATACTCATAAATTACCTTGTCCTAATTTGCTGTTCTAATCAGGCATAGGGTTTGTCCTAACAGAATGCAGATAGTTCCTAATCGAGGGGCTATCTGCTTTTTTTATGCTTTTTCCTCTCAATTATTGTTATTACTTTTGTGCCCAGAAAGGGATGGAAGGCATGGAAAAGATGCCAAAATCCTAAGGGAAAGGCGGTCTTTGGCGGGGCGGTCTTACATAAAGTAAAGACCCTACAGCGGACGATGGCTGCGCAAAGACAGCGGCGGACGATGGCTGCGCAACGACAGCGGACGGAATGTCTGATATATAAATATAATAAGGTATATGGCAGTAATGCCATGTGGATCTCTTCCGATAAGGAATCTCTCATGTGCTGGAAACAGCAAATTATTATAATAACATATTTAGAATAATATCTTAGAAAGTATGAAAACAAAAGAGGTAAATGCCACTAAGGGTGGCGCAGTTGCGAACAAGAAAATCGAGTTGGAAATCGTGAAGGTTATCGAGAACCCGATGGCTGAGCTTGAATCTCTCGATGAGCGCGAGAAGAGTATCGTCGATGTGGTGAAGAAGTCGGTCAAGAACCTGCTGGACATCTCGCAGATGAGGATGTTCAACGAGAAGGAGGAAGGCCGCATGGTTGGTGCTCATATCCTCATGCCGGTTGTAGTGAAGGGCGGTATCTTCCCCATCGAGTTGGTGGAGATCGGTAACGGGCTGAATGCGACTGTAGCGGTTTGCCATGACGATATCACTGAGCAGATGGGAATCATCATCTCTTGGGGATAGGCCTCAATGATGAAAATGGTAGTGCTTGCCCTTCGGGGCAGGCCTACTTAAAAAGGATTATTTTATTATTACTAACATTTACTTTTTAAATTAAATGTATTAATATGGATAGTATATTAGAAGAAATGATGACGAGATTGTCTGAGTTGAAAAATGAAGTAAATGCAATTGGCAGACTCGCGAAGCTAATGGCAAGTAAGACAATTATTCACGGCGAACAACAAGTTGAAGAATTGGAAAAAGAAGATATTATTCGTAAGGCTATTCTTGAAATAAATAATGTTTATTTTACTTCAACAAAAGGAATAAGGTACTTAATTAGGTATTCATCCGATTGGATTGCCGTTTTTCGAATATTGGTGGATTGGGGTATGTTAAAGGAAAACTCTTTCAGTAAGTTCGAGGAAATGTGCTCTCCTATTAACTCTGAATTGCGTTATCCTATCTTGACTGAAAAGTTGCGTTCTGGCTATTATGGTTTGTTTAACAGACCGTTAAGTAATAAGGTATTATTGACTGATCGTAGAGGACACAATTTGTTTCGAAGACTGACTATAGCGTTTGAATTTGAGAATGTTTATATGGCAATTGCCAAAGGCGAAGAGCCTGTCGTGAAAGATATAATTCCTGTATGGGACTCTAATGACAAGGCTGTCCTGAATCAGTTTATTGAGAGATATAAAACTAAGGAACGTTGCTTCGTCAACAAGTTTAAAAAAGATTTTCAGTAGATATAAACAATAATAATTATGAGACTATCAAAGAATTTTACGTATGAGGAGCTCACGCACTCTAATGTGGCGGAGCGAAAGGGACTGAGAAACAGACCCAAGACAAAGGAGGATGAGAAGAAGGTGATCGAGAATCTGAAGGCGCTGTGTATGGAAGTGCTGCAGCCACTGAGGGACTATCTTGGAAAACCAGTTGTGATTTCGAGCGGCTATCGCTCGGAGGACGTGAATCGGGCAGTTGGAGGCGTGAAGGGGTCGCAACACCTCAAAGGGGAAGCGGCGGACATCCATGTTGAAAACACCGAACATTTATTGAAGATTATGCACTTCATTATGGACGAGACGGACTTTGACCAGCTCATCTGGGAGAAGAACAAGCAAGGAACGCAATGGGTGCATGTGAGCTATAAACGCAATGGGGTGAACAAGCACCAGGTGCTGAGCAGTAGGGAATTATTATTTACAACTAAAATTAAATAATTATGAAAAAACAAGTGAAAGGAATTGATTTGACCTTAGTGGTCAATGACGAGTGCGAGCAGACGACTCGCAAGGTGATGAACGGTGCCCTAGACTTCAATAAGTCGGGAACGAAGGCTACTTTTGTGGAGGCGGCTCCAAGAAAGGCGCACACTAGGAACACAAAGGTGTGGGACGGTGAATTGCTCTCGATGATCATGAAGCCTAATGGCACGTATCAGGTGCATACAAAAAGTGTGAATCCTCTGGCTGTGGAAGATTTCGTTTTGAGAATGTATAACGAGGCCTGCGCTGTGCTGATAAAGGCGAAAAACAATTGAAGATTGAAAATTGAAAATTGAAGATTGAAAAATTGAAAAATTGAAAGATTATGAAAGCGATGTGTAAAGTGATTGCTCAGACACAGCCGGTGGCTGTGCAGAAGCAGGATGGTTCGACCATCCAGAAGGGAACAATTGTTGTTCAGGAGATTGGTGGAAAATACGATGAATCGTATGCGGCTACTCTCCTGGGGAATCTCGCCACGACGAAGTTCACTCCGGGGGACATCGTGTGGGTGGCTCTAAGATTTCAGGCTAAGGACTATCACCCCAAGGTGAACGGTGTGCCTGATACTACGAGGACAGAATATCTGCAGGACATAATGGTGCAGGACATCGTTAAGGTGGCTGTGGATAATGCTGAAGTGTTTTAATTTTAAGGAGTTAACATGAGAAAGGAATTCATACCTGTAAAATGCATCACCGAGCGGGACCTCCCGCCGGTGTTGCGAATATTCTGGAAGATGGCGGCGTTAATGGAGTTCAAGATTGCCTGTCTGATTACGGCATTGACGTGCTTCTGCGCCATGAGTCCGCGACTGAGGTTTCATTATTTCTTCGACGGACTGATGAAGTGGCATCACTTGCTGGTGCATGCTATCATCATCGGACAGAGCGGCGACGGAAAATCATTCTCCACCGACTTGCTTGCTATGCTTATGGACCCGATATTGAAGCGCGACCAGGCTGAGGAGGCTAAGGAACTGGAATATGCCGAGAAGAAAAAGGCCAAGGGTGACAAGTGTCAGGAAAAACCGCCTGTGACGGTGAAGATCTGCCTGAACAAGGTGACGAAAAACAAGATGGTTAAGAGGGCTCACATGATGGTGAGAAAATATGGAAGTCCTTTGACATTTATGCTTTATACCGACGAGTTGTCATCGCTGATTGAGCGCAGGGGTAGCTATGGTGACCTTAGGGACATGGCGAAGCAAGCTTATGACTATAATTCGCTGACCAGCACAGATACTAACTGTGATGCCAGTTACAATGCTACCGTTGACATTAATTGGTGCTGCGTATGGAACACGACACCTTCTATCTTGTTTAAATATATGGACAAAGATGCTATCGAATCGGGTAATGTCAACCGCTCGGTTTATATGCCTCTTGGCGACCTCTTGGCGAATAGCACGACAATAAAAAAGGAATTCAATGAAGAGGAGATGGAACTCATCAAGCAGACGCAGGATAAACTGATGAAGGAGACGTATGCTGAGGATGACTCGCTGATGCCATTGATAGATGTTGACATGGAATGGCTCTTCGCTGCCGAAAAGCGATGGTGCGAATATCAGGTGGAACTGGTGAGCAAGAGCGGTTCGTATGCCCGCAACTCCTTCTATAAGCGTTGTTCGGTGTCGGCAGCCCGACTTGCCACGATGATTTACCATCTGTGGGGTGAAGACCCGTCGAAGCAGGCTAAGGTGAAGAAGGTGTATTTCTTCTTGGCTGACTACATACTGAAATGGCAACTGGCGTTGTTCGGAAAGAAATACGAGAAGAACATCGTGGTGATCGACAACGAGGGTGACCAGAGCTTCGTATCGGGCAACACCTTATATGACAAGATGCCCAAGAGGTTCACCCGCGACCAGCTTGAGGCCAAGAGAAAGGAGATGGAACTGGTGACGGAGGCAAGGAAGACTCTATACGTGTGGCTGAAGAAAAGGCTGATTGTGAAGGTGGAAGGTGCTGAAACAGAAATGTTTGAGAAAAACTTTTGATATTGATGCACTGATGGTTTTCAGACCACAGATGTTTTTTTTATAGACCACAGATTTCACAGATTAGCACAGATTAATAGCCAAAGGCTCTGATTAGGTTGATTATTGATTGATGATAATAATCTGTGATAATCAAAATATCTTTAGATATAAAAAAAATCTGTGTTAATCTGTGATAATCTGTGGACAAAAAAACTCAGTGGACAAAAATCTGTAGATAAAAAAGAAAGATATGAAAAGAGATGAGATTCAGAAATTGAGAGAGCTGCCCATAGAAGGGGTGGCTCTCCATTTAGGTTTGAAACTGAAGGGACACAGGACGTTGTGCGTGAATCATCTGGAGCGTCACATGTCACTTCATTTTTCGCAGAAAAACAACAGGGGAAAATGCTTTAGTTGCGGATGGAGCTGCGACTCGATATCCCTAGTGGAGAAGGTGAACGGAGTGGGATTCATTGATGCATGCAAGTGGTTGGCAGAGGAATACAATCTGATTATCAGTGGATTACATACTCAAGAGAAATTTATCGAAAGGAGAGAACGTAAGTCGGAGGTGAATATCAGCTATCTGAACATGTTGATGGAGCGACCGAAGATAACGTCACTTGCAAGGCGATTTTTGGTGGAGGAAAGACGCATTTCGGAGGATGTGATAAAGGAAATAGGTATATCGAGTATTGATACTGACATCACAATGGACGGGAAAATGGACGGACAATGGTATAATGCCCCTGCACTGCTGCTGCCATACCGCGACGCAAAGGGTAATCTGCAGAATGTGCAGGCAAGATACTTGGGGAGCGAGAAGAAACCACGGTTTCAGTTTCCGACGGGTTCGACGTGCTCGATATTCAATCTGCCGCAGGTGGCTGCTCTCGGGGATAACGACACGCTGTTCATCAGTGAGGGGCCGACGGACTGCCTAGCCCTGCTGTCGAGCGGAAGAAAGGCTATAGGCATTGCTTCGGCCACTACTCTGACATTCGAGGACAAGAAGATGTTCGGAGAGTTACTGCCGAAGACTACTACTTTGGCTTGCTTCCCGGACAACGACAAGGCAGGGGAAACGCTCTACGAGGAACTGGTGAAGATGGCGAATGGCATCGGGGTGTGCATAGTGAGGCAGAGACTTCCGGAGGGGTATAAGGACTTTGGAGAGGCGTGGAGGAATTATTGAAGGGCACGGAAATCCACGGCTTTTTTTAAAAAGACACGGCTTGGCTCCGCATTGATATTATCCACGGCACTTCGTGATTACGGCTTGCTTTGCAAGTTCACGGCTTTCTTTTCCACTGTGGGCTTTGTCCACAGAGTTTTTTTGTCCACAGATTATCACAGATTAACACAGATTTTTTAATATCTAAAGATATTTTGATTATCACAGATTATTATCATCTAATCAGAGCCTTTGGCTCTTAATCTGTGCCAATCTGTGAAATCTGTGGTCTATAAAAAAAACAGCGTTAACGAGCCGTGTCTATACTTTAGTATAGCTTAAATGCAAATAAAGCCATTCCCATCGCGCAGCCCAGCCGTGTCTTTTTTAAAAGCCGTGTTCATCCGTGCCTAAAATTATCAATAATCATCAATTTTTCAATATTTCAATATTTCAATCTTCAGAGCCTTTGGCTCTTAATCTGTGCCAATCTGTGTTAATCTGTGGACAAAAAACGCAAATCTCTTGGCTATTACAAAATATTTTTGTAATTTTGCAGCCGATTATAATAATAAGTGAAAAAATGAGCGAACAACGACATAAGAATCCGTTTTTTGAGCAATATAACACGGTGCACGAAACCGTGCCGTTTGGCGACTTTAATCTCGCCGACGTGGAGGAGGCCTTCGTGGAGGGTATTAAGCGTGACGACGAACTGATAGAGAAAATCACTAACAACCCCGAAAAACCTACCTTCGACAATACTATCATTTATCGAGAGGAAGGGAAGGAGCACTATTACAGCGTGCTCGACAAGGTTTCGACGGCGTTCTTCAACCTGCTGAGCGCTGACACCAACGACGAGATGGACCAGCTGGCGCAGAAAATACAACCGATGCTGACAAAGCACGCCAACGACGTGACGCTCAATCCGAAACTCTTTGAGAGAATAAAATATGTGCACAGACATCACCGCAAACTAACGCCTGAGGAGAAGGTGCTGCTGGACGATACATACAAGGGACTCGTGAGAAGCGGTGCACTGCTCGACGACAAGGGAAAGGAGAGGCTGAGGCAACTGACGGAGGAGGCGGGAATGCTCTCGCTGCAGTTCTCGCAGAACTTGCTGAAGGAGAACAAGGCATTCCAACTGCATATCACCGACGAGAACGACTTAGACGGTCTGCCCGAGTCGGCTCGCGAGGCGGCTGCACTGAACGCCAAGGAGCAGGAGAAGGAGGGATGGGTGTTCACGCTCGACTTCCCAAGCTATAACCCCTTTATGACCTACTCCACTCGACGCGAACTCAGACGGAGGATGTATATGGAGAAAAACACGGTGGCATGCCACGGCAACGGTGAGGACAACCGCGAGATATGCAAGCGACTCATCAACCTGAGGAGGGAGATGGCGCAGCTGCTGGGATACAAGACGTATGCCGACTATGTGCTCGAAAGGCGTATGGCGGAAAACAAGAAAAACGTGTATCGACTGCTCGACCAACTGATTGACGCTTATATGCCTACGGCCGTGAAGGAGGTGGAGGCTATCGAGAAATTCGCAAGAAAGACGGAGGGTAAGGACTTCAAGATAGAACCGTGGGACTTCGCTTTCTATAGCCACAAACTGAAACTGAAGAAATATAATATCGACGCGGAGATGCTCAGACCGTATCTGCAACTGGACAAGGTGATTGACGGTGTGTTCGGTCTTGCCAACAGGCTCTACGGCATCACGTTCAAAGAGAACAAGGACATAAAGGTGTATCACCCCGACGTGAAGGCCTACGAGGTGTTTGACAACGACGGAAAATATCTCGCCGTGTTCTATGCCGACTTCTATCCCCGACAGGGAAAGCAGGGGGGAGCATGGATGACGCAATACCAGGGACAATTCATCGATCGCAAGGGGGTGAACGTGAGACCGCATGTGAGCGTGGTGATGAACTTCACAAAACCGACGGACGACAAACCGGCTCTGCTGACATTGGGCGAGGTGGAGACTTTCCTGCACGAGTTCGGACACTCGCTGCACGGAATGTTTGCCAACACGAGATTTGAGAGCATGAGCGGAACGAACGTGAGATGGGACTTTGTGGAGCTGCCGTCGCAGTTTATGGAAAACTATGCCGTGGAGAAGGAATTCCTGCGCACATTTGCATTCCACTACGAGACTGGCGAACCGCTGCCCGACGAACTGATTGACCGCATAGTGAAGAGCCGCAACTATAACGTGGCATACGCTTGCATGAGGCAGGTGAGCTTCGGACTGCTCGACATGGCTTATTATACGCTCAAGGAGCCTTTTGACGAGGACATCATGGAATTTGAGAAAAAGGCTTGGAAGAGGGCTATGGTGACGAAGCAGACGGAGGGGACGTGCATGACGGTGCAGTTTAGTCATATTATGGCGGGTGGATATTCTGCGGGATATTACAGCTATAAATGGGCGGAGGTGCTCGACGCGGATGCTTTCAGTGTGTTTAAGCGCAACGGGATATTCAACCGCGAGACGGCCCAGAGGTTCCGCGACTGCATCTTGTCGAAGGGCGGCACGGAGCACCCTATGACTCTCTACAAGAGATTCCGGGGAGGCGAGCCTACTATCAAGGCTCTGCTGAAGAGGAACGGAATAAAGGGGACACAGATTGAAAATTGAAAATTGAAGATTGAAAGATTGAAATCTGTGATAATCTGTGATAATCTGTGGACAAAAAGAAGTCAGACCACAGATGGTTTTTTATAGACCACAGATAGGTTTTATAGACCACAGATTAACACAGATTGGCACAGATTAAGAGCCAAAGGCTCTGAAGATTGAAAAATTGAAAATTGAAAGATTGAAAGATTGATGATAATAATCTGTGATAATCAAAATATCTTTAGATATTAAAAAAATCTGTGTTAATCTGTGCTAATCTGTGGACAAAAAAACTCTGTGGACAAAATAAAATCTGTGATAATCTGTGGATAAAAAAGAATTATGGACAAGAAACAATATATGCTTGACTTGCGCTACCTGAAAATGGCGCAGATATGGGCCGAAAACAGCTACTGCAAACGCCGACAGGTGGGGGCACTGGTGGTGAAGGACCAAATGATAATCAGCGACGGATATAACGGTACACCGAGCGGATTCGAAAACGTGTGCGAGGATGACAACAACGTCACCCTACCCTATGTGCTGCACGCCGAGGCTAACGCCATCACCAAACTGGCACGCAGCTCTAACAACAGTGAGGGCAGTACGCTGTACATCACCGACTCGCCATGCATCGAATGTGCCAAACTGATTATCCAGGCGGGAATAAAACGTGTGGTGTATGCACGGGAATACCGACTGACAGACGGTGCCGACTTGCTGAGACAGGCTGGAATACAGGTGGATTTCATGAATGTAATTGACTCGTAAAACCAAGATTGATATATTATTATGGGCAAAAACAGACAAAACAGGTATATGCCGCTGATAATGGCTGTGTGCGTGGTGGTGGGTATCATCATCGGTACTTTCTACGCCAACCATTTCTCGGGCAACCGACTGAGCATCATCAACTCGAGCAGCAACAAACTCAATAACTTGCTGCATATCATCGACGACCAATATGTGGATACGGTGAACATCAACCAACTGGTGGAGAAGGCCATGCCGCAGATATTGGCTGAACTCGACCCGCACTCAGTGTATATCAGTGCGCAGGACGTGCAGGCTGCCAACGACGACCTGAGGGGATCGTTCTCGGGGGTGGGAATAGAATTCACCATTCGTGAGGACACTATCAGAGTGCAGAACGTTATCGGAAACGGTCCTGCGGAAAGAGCGGGGCTTATCGCTGGAGACAAAATCGTGAGTGTGGATGGCAAACCGTTTGTAGGCAAGGAGGTGACCAACCAGGAGGCCATGAGAAGACTGAAAGGTCCGAAGGACACAAAGGTGAAATTGGGTATTGTGAGATTCGGGGAAAAGAAAGTGAAATACTTCACCGTGACAAGAGGTGAGATTCCACAGAAGAGTATCACGGCTACGTATATGCTTGACGACGAGACAGGATATATCAAGGTGAAGAACTTCGGAGAGAATACTTATCCCGAACTGCTCATAGCCTTGGCTAAACTGTCGCAGGATGGTGTGGAAAACCTGATCATCGACTTGAGGGGCAACCTCGGAGGATTCCTCAACTCGGCTTATCAAATGGCAAATGAATTCCTGCCCAAGGGACGACTCATCGTATATACCCAGGGAAGGAAATCGCCACGACAGGAATACCGCAGTGACGGTCGCGGGTCGTATCAGCAAATACCGCTCATAGTACTCATCGACGAGACATCGGCATCGGCATCGGAGATATTCGCGGGAGCCATGCAGGACAACGACCGCGCCACCATCATCGGGCGCCGCTCGTTTGGCAAGGGACTCGTGCAGCAACCTATACCGTTTAACGACAAATCTATGGTAAGGCTCACCATTGCCCGATACTACACACCATCGGGACGATGCATACAGAAACCTTATACCATGGGCGACGAAAAGAGCTATGAGGAGGATATTCTAGTGAGATACCAGCACGGGGAGTTCTTCTCGCAGGACAGTATCAAGCACTCGGGCAAGGTGTATCACACTTCAATAGGAAGAAAGGTGTATGGCGGTGGTGGTATCACTCCAGACATATTCATCCCCGAGGACACTCTTAACGTGACTTCTTACTATAAGGAGGCGTCGATGAGCGGACTTATTCTGCAGTTTGCATTTACATACACCGACAATAACCGTCTGAAATTGAACAACTTCAGCGAAATGCAGGAGCTCGCCGACTATCTCGTGAAGCAGAACACGGTGGAGAAATTTGCCGACTATGCCAACAAGAACGGACTGAAGCGACGCAACCTCATGATAAAGAAGTCGCACAAACTGCTGGAGAGATATATCAACAGCCGAATCATATACAACATGCTCAACGACGAGGCTTGGACGGAATATCTCAATCAGGATGACCCTGCCATCATGAAGTCGCTCGACGTATTCAAGAGAAAGGCGGCATTCCCGAAGAAGGGATCCAAAAATATGCAGACTTCAATGGTAGGCATGGATGCCTTGCCAATGATGAATACTGGAAAAAAGTGGGTAGCTTGTTTTGGTTGAAAATACATGATTCAGAAAAAAGAACTGAGAAAAGAAATACGTGAAAGGAAGCGCGACATTCCCGTGGAAGAACTGCGGGAA
>JALFCW010000111.1 GCA_022771625.1 Prevotella sp. | reverse complement strand
GGACGATGGGTCTCACGTATGGCTTTGATATGCTCACGATCCTGTCTGGAATACTTTCCCTGGGGTCATTGCTGTCGAAGTGGTTCTTCTGCTGGCGGTACACCTTTGTGATAATGCCGAGGGTTGACTGCTCACGCACGGTCAGCACCTCCTGCTCATTATCATAGCATGTCGCATCTGTGTAGAATGTGTCAAGCTCTTTCATGTAAGGTTTCCATGCATCCGCGAGTATGTTCTGCTGTTGCTAGATCTTCAGTTTGTCGGAAAGCTCGGAGATGATGTCATCTATCAGCTTGTATTTCGTCAGGGGGCACAGAGGATTGATGTACACGTCGCAGAATATCTGATAGTGGACGTTGCCGTTCAACTGCTCCAGCAGTTGAACGGCACTCAGCTGGGTGTACATCTTCAGGAACATCAGAACAACTTTACCCTCTGTGGAGAAGAAGGACTTCCGGCCACGCTTCCGTACAGGATGGTTGCTCACCAAACCAAAGTTCACTGCCATCTCATGAAGAGGGAGAAGCCGTTTCATACGTCCAAGTTCGCTGTTTTCAAACGTAACTCGAAATAAATCATAAAAACCGTACCCTTCGAACGGTATTCGCTTGCTTATTCCAGAAATATGTTGTACCTTTGCCATAACGATTTATTTTCGTTTCCCCCAAAACAAGCCGTGCAAAGCAGTTTGGGGGATTCTTTTGTTTCTTATGCAAAGATACAAAAAATCTATAACACTGGCAATCAAATCGTTAGGTTTGTTTGAACTAATTTGCGACTATCCCTACTGTATGTGTCCATAATAATTCTTTTGCTTTAAATGTATGTTTTATAATGCTTTCTATCATGAGGCAGAGATACTGAAGCGAACCCAACCTCAATGCCCCACCGTGCCCTTATTTTACAGGGCGAACACTTTGTCCTCGCCTTCTATAAATTTCAGAACTAAATATATACACTCCCCCTTTTTCATCAACACTTGCATCTAGACATGTTGCATAATTCCATAAAGTCCAAGTTGCCCAATCTGGTTCGTTATAAAACTTCATAAAAAAAGCTTTCCTATCTTCTGATAAAAGATTGCCTGACCAGTAGTAGCATCCAATGCCTTTGTCATTATTTGTTTTTCTATGCATGTAACCTGCAGCAGGTAAAAAGATGGAGTTTCCATTGGGACCAGTAAATTTAACACCCTTAACACCTCTAAATGTAGTCCAGGTCGATTTACATTGCTTATATAATTCTTCTATTTGTTCTGCAGATGGCAAATGCCATCCATTTCCCCATTTAACACTTGCAACGTCTCTTTGTGTATTAATAACAGAGTTTTTTCCAAGTTTCCTTTGTTTATCAATTAAAAAATAGGTTTTGAAATTCTCACCATCTTTACTATCAAAATATGTTGCCCATCCATAGTCAGACTTTGTCGATATCTCTCCCCAAGCATAATAATTTCCTGCTTGTTCTGGAGAAGAAGCCCCAATATTCCATTCTGCCCACTTAGTTCCTGAAGGTAATCCTAAGTCTATAGCTTTTGATGGAATTTCAGTCTGCTTCACAGTTTTCGAAGGTAGCACTGTTGTTTGTTCTGTAGCTGTTGTCGCTTTCTTCGGATGCTTGCCTTTGTACTGGCACTTGGGGATGGAGAGCCCGCAAATGGGGCACTTCTTGCTGGGGGCTTGGGCAGAAACACCCAAGGAGAATACTGCTAAAAGCAGGAAAAATAATATCTTTTTCATCATGAGTTATGAGTTTTTTCAAAATTCGACCCGCTTAGCGGGTGTTTTAAATAAATCAAATAATTCAAATGAATCAAATAAATCCTACACGCTTCGCGGTGCTTTATTGATTTCATCCATGATTGGCTGCGCTCGGCATAGCATTCAAGCAAGCTTGATGCTCTGCGCTCACTTGCACAATCATTCTGTGACGGGGCGAACACTTAGACCGTGTCTACGGTAGCTGTCGCCCGTGACGTGGTAGCCGCTATCGAAGAACAGGTGACGAGCGTTGTAGGAGAGCGACGAACTGAGCGTACTCGACCAGTAGCTGCCGAGCCTACCCTCGCCGCTCCTATCAGTACCGTCGCGCCAGCCAGCAGCAGGGAGGAAGATACTCTTGCCGTTGGTTTTACTGGTTACAAGATAACCGTAGTGCCCGCCTTGGGATGTCCAAGTCCATGTGCATTTCTTAAGGAGTTCTTCAAACTCAGCGTTGGTCGGCATGCGCCACGTACTGCCCCAGTTCTCACGGGCGGCGTCGTGACCACTGGTCGGGCTGATGCTTGTCTTGCCGCCAATTTTGTAGATGCCCCAACGACGGTCGCCCTCGTCATCAAGGCAGTCAAAGCAGTTGTTCCAAGTGTAACTTGACTTCGGGCGAGTCTCGCCCCAGGCGAAGTAGCCGCCATAGTCGCTCGGGCTGCTTGCCCCAACGTTCTGCGTCGCCCACTTCACGCTCAGGCCAAGGTCAACATAGCCATGTCCTTCGATTGTACCGGTAGGCCTTGAAACGGTAATTGGCTTCGGCTTCGAAGTCGCTGGCTTTGCTGGCTGCATTGCAGGCTTTGAAGGTTGCTGTTGTGCCGGTGCTGTTGTCGTTGGCTTTTTCTTGGGATGTTTGCCTTTGTACTGGCACTTGGGGATGGAGAGCCCGCAAACGGGGCACTTCTTGCTGGGAGCTTGGGCGGATATGCCCAAGGTGAATACTGCTAAAAGCAGGAATAATAGTATCTTCTTCATCATGAGTTATGAGTTTTTTTCAAAAACCGACCCGCTTCGCGGGTATTTTAAATAAATCAAATAATTCAAATGAATCAAATAAATCCTACACGCTTCGCGGTGCTTTATTGATTTCATCCATGATTGGCGGCGCTCGGCATAGCATTCAAGCAAGCTTGATGATCTGCGCTCACTTGCACAATCATTCTGTGACGGGACGAACACTTCGACCGCTTCTACGGCTGTAGCCGTTCGTGCCGTGGTCGCTGCTGACATAGAAGCTCAGGGCACAAGAGTAGCTTGACGAACTGAGCGTACTCGACCAATAGATGCCGTACACACCCTCGACGTCCCTATCAGTACCGCTGCGCCAGCCAGCAGCAGGGAGGAAGATACTGTTGCCGTTAGGACCTGTAACCTTACAACCTTTATGACCGCCTTGGGATGTCCATGTCCACGTGCATTTATTACAGAGTTCCTCAAACTCAGCGTTGGTCGGCATGCGCCACGTGCCGCCCCAGTTCTCACGGGCGGCATCGTGTCCGCTGGTCGGGCTGATGCTCGTCTTGCCGCCAATCTTGTAGGTGCCCCAACTGTCGCCCGTGCTGTCAAGGCAGTCAAAACAGTTGTCCCAATCGTAGCTTGACTTCGTTTCTGTCTCGCCCCAGGCGAAGTAGTCGCCATAGTCGCTAGGGCTGCTTGCGCCCACGTTCTTCGTCGCCCACTTCACGCTCAAGCCAAGGTCAAC
Source organism: Prevotella sp. (assembly GCA_022771625.1). Lineage (GTDB taxonomy): Bacteria > Bacteroidota > Bacteroidia > Bacteroidales > Bacteroidaceae > Prevotella. The sequence goes on along the minus strand of JALFCW010000111.1, from coordinate 24,940 downwards.
ATAGCCATGTCCTTCGATTGTACCGGTAGGCTTTGAAACGGTAATTGGTTTCGGCTTCGAAGTCGCTGGCTTTGCCGGCTTAGAAGGTTGCTGTTGTGCCGGTGTCGTTGGATTTTTCTTGGGATGTTTGCCTTTGTACTGGCACTTGGGGATGGAGAGCCCGCAAACGGGGCACTTCTTGCTGGGGGCTTGGGCGGATATGCCCAAGGAGAATACTGCTAAAAGCAGGAACAATAATATCTTTTTCATCATGAGTTATGAGTTTTTTCAAAAAATCGACCCGCTTCGCGGGTGTTTTAAATAAATCAAATAATTCAAATGAATCAAATCAATCCTACACGCTTCGCAGTGCTATATTGATTTTATCCATGATTGGCAGCGCTCGGCATAGCATGCAAGCAAGCGTGATGCTCTGCTCTCACTTGCACAATCATTCTGTTACGGGGCGAACACTTTGACCGTCCCTACGGCCGCCGCTGTACGTGCCGTGGCGGCCGCTATCGAAGTACAGGTAACGAGCGAAGTAGGAGTACGACGAACTGAGCGTACTCGACCAGTAGTCGCCGTACTCACCCACGTTGTACCTATCAGTACCGTAGCGCCAGCCAGCAGCAGGAAGGAAGATACTGTTGCCATTAGGACCAGTAACCTTATAACCTTTGTGTCTGCCTTGGGATGTCCAAGTCCATTTGCATTTATTACAGAGTTCTTCAAACTCAGCGACGGTTGGCATTCGCCACGTACCGCCCCAGTTGGCTATGGCGGCATCATACAGAGCATTGCCAGATATATCGTCTAGCAGGTTTTCCACATTTGCATAAGCGTCGCTGTGCCCAAAGTCAAACAATTTGGTAAAAAACGATTGCTTCTTTATTGTCTTGCAGTTTGCTTCGGTATATTTTGACTTCGTTTCTGTCTCTCCCCAGGCGAAGTAGTCGCCATAATCCTCGGGACTGTCTGCTCCTATGTTGCATGTCGCCCATTTGACGCTCAGGCCGAGATCAACCCATTCGTGTCCATTATGATTGCCTCTTGTCTGTTTATGCTGAGGGGCTGATACCTCTGACACTTCCGGCACTACCGTTTGTTCATCATCCCTAGAGTCTCGGTCATTGACGTTGGATGCCTCACTTGAAAGTAACTGCATCCATGCGTCTATTGTTTGCGGACGATGCTTTCTCAACAACAGCATGGCAGACTCCACGGCCTTGCGAGTGACGGGGGAGATGGTGGATGGCAAGGGCTCAAGTGAGGCCTCTTCGGAGACTAACATCGTGGAGGGTGGCGGAGTGATGCCCGTAAGCAGTTTGTAGAGCGTTGCTCCAAGGGCATAGATGTCGGTGGCGGGACTGAACGACTTGAAGCTTTGGTTCACTTGCTCTACGGGGGCATAGCCTGTGGTGTTGATGCCAAGCAGCGTGGAGGTGTTCTCGCCCGTCTCAGCGTCATAGTGCTTCGAGGCGCCGAAGTCTATCAGAACAGCCTTGCCATCCTTACCCAGCATGATGTTGCCTGGCTTGATGTCGAGATGCAGTCGGTTCAGACTGTGCACATATTTCAGGGCTTCTGCCACTTGGCGGATATAGCCAACAGCCTCGGCCTCGGGCAACTTGCTACGTTTCTTCACCACATCGCTGAGCGACTGACCATCGATGTACTCCATGGCATAGTAGGCCGTGCCGTTTTCCTCGAACACGTCTATAACTCGCACGATGCCAGGGTGTTTCATTTTGAAGAGCGCACGGGCCTCGTCCATGAACTTCTTCTTCAGTTTGTCAATCAGCTCCACCTTGGATTTTGTAGCAACACTCACCTGCCCCGTCTTTTCGTCACGGTTGCAGAAGTCGCTGACGAAGAACTCCTTCAGCGCTACACGCATATCCAGTAGCGTATGATACGCCTCGTAGGTGCAGCCGAAACCGCCAGAGGCGATAAAGCGCTCTATCCTGTATTTTCCTCCTTGAAGGAGGGTGTTGTTTTGTAAATGCATAGTTCTTTAATTTCTTTGTGGGGGCACTTCAGACCTGTCCCCATGACTCCTTGGATCCCAATTTTTTTGGCACATGATATTTTAGAATATTTCGACCCGCTTCGCGGGTGTTTTAAATAAATCAAATAATTCAAATGAATCCTACACGCTTCGCGGTGCTTTATTGATTTCATCCATGATTGGCGGTGCTCGGCAGAGCATTCAAGCAAGCTTGATGCTCTGCGCTCACTTGCACAATCATTCTGTGACGGGGCGAACACTCCGACCGATTCTACGGTAGCTGCTGTCCGTGTTGTGGCGGCCGCTATTGAAGTTCAGGCTACGAGCGCGGCCGGAGGAGTCCGTCGAACTGAGCGTACACGACCAGTAGAGGCCGAGCTTACCCTCGTCGTCCCTACCAGTACCGCCGCCACCGCGCCAGCCAGCAGCAGGGAGGAAGATACTCTTGCCGTTGGTTTTACTGGTTACAAGATAACCGTAGTGCCCGCCTTGGGATGTCCAAGTCCAATCGCACATATAACAGAGTTCTTCTAACTCTGCTATGGTCGGCATGCGCCACGTGCCGCCCCAGTTCTCACGGGCGGTGTCGTACCCACTGGTCGGGCTGATGCTCGTCTTACCGCCAATCTTGTAGGTGCCCCAACTGTCGCCCTCGTCATCAAGGCAGTCAAAGCAGTTGCTCCAGTCGTAGCTTGACTTCGTACGGGTCTCGCCCCAGGCGAAGTAGCCGCCATAGTCGCTCGGGCTGCTTGCCCCAACGTTCTGCGTCGCCCACTTCACGCTCAGGCCAAGGTCAACCCAATCATAGCCATTGAGGGTGCCGGTTGTAGGTCTTGGTTTAGCCGCTGGTTTTGTAGGCTGATTAACTGGCTTTGCCGGCTTCGAAGGTTGCTGTTGTGCCGGTGTCGTTGGCTTTTTCTTGGGATGTTTACCTTTGTACTGGCACTTAGGGATAGAGAGCCCGCAAACGGGACACTTCTTGCTGGGGGCTTGGGCGGATATGCCCAAGGAGAATACTGCTAAAAGCAGGAATAATAGTATCTTTTTCATCATGAGTTATGAGTTTATTTTACGGTTTCTGTGCCATTGACCACTTCGGAATACACTTCGTCGGAACCGAGGAAATACCATTTGCCGTTATACTCCCTGTCGTTCTTGTAGGTGCCTTTATAGTACATTCCGTCCTGCGTAATCGTCATGGTACCTTCTGCACGCATGCCATTCTTGAAGGAGCCTTCGAACTTGCTGCCATTGGTGTAAAGCAAGGTGGCATTGGAGGATTCGAAGCTGCCGCTGTTCATTTCACCGCGGTATTCCTTACGGCTCTGTTTGTCGCCAGAAGCAAAAGTAGCGATACCTTTGCCTGTGGGCAGATTCTGGTCAGTGAGTTCTCCGGCCCATTTATATATGACAGAGCCATCGTTAGCCATCACAGGATAATCCTTGACAGTTTTTGGCCCATCTCCTTCGTTCTTCTGATAAAACACAGCCCAAGCTATCACCGCTATGGCGACAACAGCCATCAAGAGATACCGCTTCTGGGGAGATGGCTTGGGTGAAGGATGCGGAATTGATGTAGGTGAAGGAGAGGGTGAAGGCGAAGGAGAGGGAGAAGGCGAAGGCGAAGGCGAAGGATTTGAAGGTGGAACGTCAGTCGTCGGATCTGTCACAACGGTCTCCTCAATATCACCGTTAAGGTCTGCCAGAAAGGCTCCTATGTTCTGAGTGCGCTGCGTGCGAGACTTCATGGCATTGACGATGGCGGCGGTGGTGGCGCTACTGACGTTCTTGGCGTTGAGCGGAGCCAAGGGCAAGCCCTCATCTTGCACTTCTATCGCCTCAGGGGGCGTCACTCCCGTCAGCATCTTGTACAGCGTGGCAGCCAAGGCATAGACATCACTCTGCGGCGAGAAAGATTGCACACCATTCTTGCGGTATTGCTCTGCGGGAGAGTAGCCGTGGCTGATGCCCACAGGAGTAGTCGTGGTGCCTTCAAAGGTGTCCTGGTCATATTGCTTTGACACGCCGAAATCGATGAGCAGTATGCGATGGTCTTCACGTCGAAGCATGATATTGCCCGGCTTGATATCGAGGTGGTTGATACTCTTGGAGTGGATATAGGCCAAAGCATCGGCCACATCCCTGATGTAGGCCAATGCCTGATGTTCCGGAAGGAATCCCACCCGTTTAATCATGTCACCGAGCGATTCGCCCTCTACATAGTCCATGACATAGTAGGCGGTTGCGTTCTCCTCGAAGATGTCATGAATCTGGATGATATGGTCGTGATAAAGTTTGGATATTACGCGCGCTTCCTTCACGAATTTCTTGCGGAAACGCTCCACCAGTTCGGCGTTGGATTTGGTGGTGATAGTCACGTGGCTTGTTGCCTCCTCACGCTCACAATACTCCTTGAAGAAAAACTCCTTTATACACACTCTTCGTTCGAGCATGGGTTGCTCTGCCAGATAGGTGATGCCGAAGCCGCCCTGTCCGAGCGTTCTCACTATTTTGTATTTTCCTCCCTGCAGGAGGGTGCCTGATTTTAATTGCATACTTCTTTAATTTTTATTATAGGTTCCTTTGTGAATTAACTTCAAAGCTGGTGTTGGAATCTCACTTGTCAACATTATGAAAAGCGTTCCACCTAATGCATATACATCAATTGTTTCTTTTGTTAGCAACATCGATAGCTGTCTGTTGGTCGCTTGACACAACATTTTCTCCGTTCAGCTTATTGATAATTCCCGTGGATGAAAGGTTATTACCACTTCCATTAGTAACAGCATTGGTATGCACTATCCCTGATTGGTTAACCGATGAAGGCGTACCATTATTTTGAATTTGAGTACTTGTAGAATTGTTATTTTCTGATCGATTCTCTGGGTTCTCTTGGTTAGACATATCCTGTGTATTATTTGCCGAATTGTCTTTCCCCTTAGTTTTTCTGCTATTATTAGACTTTATGGGAATTTTCGTTTGTTTTTGAGGATTCTCTATTTTCTCACGTTTCTTTTCTCTATTCTTAAATGTTTTTGAGCCAATAACAAAAAAAACCAAAACCAATAAAAGCACAAACAATGCCATGGATATATATAATCCAAGTTTTGACTTCATTTTCTTATAGTATCTTTTATAGCCATTATCACCATTGGAGATGAGAATAATATTATCCGATGAAGCATTGGAGCTTTCACTCTCTTTTGGTTGTTCTTTAGAAGATAAGTTATCACTAACAGTAGCCATAATTGGAGAATTCTTAACAATATGAGAGGCAGAAGAACTGGATTCAACTTGTAATGGGTCAATAACATCAAGGATGTGTATAATGATAGCCGTGTGATTATCCCTATTTTGGCTAGTTGCTTGTGTCAGGATGTTCACCTTGTTCTCATCATCACCAGTAGCCTCAGAAAAATTAAAAAGAATATTTTCGTCTTCCATCTGCTCTAACATTCCGTCTGAGCACATATAAAAATAATCTCCCTTTTTTATATCAGCAGTATGGTAAACGTCTGCTTTGGGATGGCGTTCCATGTTAGGTTGCATGGCACGAGTGATTACATTCTTTTGTTTTGACAATTTCGCTTCTTCTGGAGTTAACTCTCCAATTCTAATCAAATCGTTAACCAAAGAATGGTCTCTTGTCTTAAAAAGAATCCGTGTGTCCTCACGTCCTTGTCCCGGTCTTATGTGATACACCCTACTATCACCCATGTGAGCAATAGTACATCCTTTACTGTGGAACTTCAAAAATGTCATTGTTGTTCCCATTTTCTTTGCGGCACTTACATTAGCCGAAGGCAACTCGTCAAGTGCTAAAAATGCATCTGAAATAGCTTTATATAAAATATCATCGCTAAAATCACCTTCAAAGTCAGGAGCATTCTCAAAAACAGAGTTGCTCATTGCTGTGCAAACAGTGGAGCTGGCTACTTCTCCCGCTTCATGTCCACCCATCCCATCACAAAGAATAAAAAGGCGGTCTGTTTCCTTTTGTTGTCCATGAGCAGGAAATATGCAATCTTCCTGGTGTGGATTCCCATCAGAATCTACACGCTTTCCATACTCCCATATACTATAAGCATTTAATATGTATTTCATAATTGTTCCTTGAAATTATATTTCTGTTGCCTCATCGTCAGGAATCTCAAACTTTACGTTTACATCTGGCAGTTTGATAATGTCTCCATCATTGAGAACTATACAATCACCAAATTCTAACGGTTCATTACCGATAAGCGTTCGGTTTACCTTCTGTTTGCATAAAGAGGCATAGTGCACAAAACCTTTTCCTTGTACTTTCTTTATTTCAATAACCAAATGCTCTCTGCTTAGTCTTTTACTTCCTTCTGTAGGAATTTGGAAATCAGCTGAAGAGTGTGTCGCACGTCTGCCTATAATATTTTTACCTGGTTGTAACTGAAAAGAGGGACCTGACGGTAACACTTTTAATTTTCCCAAAGTAAAATTCAAACCAGAACCAATTTCTGTTTTTGGATCTGAAGATGTTTTGTAACTTGTTTTTTCATCATCACCAGGATATTGAGTGCTCTCGTCATTAGATTTGTCTATCACCTTTTTGAAATCCATAAAAGGAGACTTTTGTTTGCATATTGGACAGGTAACACTCTTAGATTCTATACCAATCTGATTTTTAACAGATAAGACAGAACCGCAGTACGGGCATTTTATTTTTATAATATCATCCATTATCATTTCTTTTTAGGCCATATCATAACAGGCATATTATCACTAAACTTTCCCCACATAACAGGATGTTGCTTGTCATGCGAGATTTCTATAACTCCTTTATGCACGTAGTCATAGAGTTCCTTTGCTGTAATAACTCGGTCTCTATTCGTGTCTGCTCCACCTCGTAATCCTTTTTGCAGATATGTGGTAAAAAAACCATTCTGCATACCACTACGTTCGATAGATTTCTCATTGCTTCTTGAAGATAAGAATAGCATAACGTTTGCTTTCTTCGCAGCTTGCACAGAACTATGGGATGACTTACCATTTGTTCTGATTTTACCTGAGAAACAAGCGTCTGCAAAAATCATTTTGTTCTTACACATGCTGCTTGCCATAGCTTTACGCACCTGTGTATATGTCAACTTACCATCATAGGCAACAAAACCTCCAGGATAGCCATGTCCACTAAAAAACAGTACCACAATATCGTCAGTACTTGCTTGGTCAAAAATCCTACGCATCGATGATAGAATATTTGTCATCGTTGCACGGTCATTGAGCAATTGCTCCTTCACGACACTTGTGTTTTTTGAATAGAGCCACGATATTGTCTCAGCATCTTTAGCGGGTAATGTCAAGTCCAAAGATGTACCCGGATAGTCAGTAATTCCTACTGACACCAAATACACTTTAGCCTGAATTGTTGTAAATGATGTCAGTAAGATTAAAGATAATAATCTCAAAACTTTATGAGTCATAAACTGCTGTATCGTTGGTGTAATCGATTTCATTGCTGTTGTTAGACGCATACAAAGATCCGTCGGGATTAGAAATGCCACCTAAATCGTTGACAGTAAGATTCTGTCCTGATATATCAACAATTTCATCTTGTGATAATTGCTGGTCACCATTAACATCTGCACCCATGACATCGAAAGTCTCATCGCCATTAACATCAATCAACACAACTTCCTGACCATCTACAGCCAATCCAGCAATATTTGCTCCAGATTCCTCATCATGAACTACACCAAGAACTTCTACTTCAGGGTCAACATCAACTACGGCAACCTCTTCAGTATGGCTTGTTTGGGTCACTTCTGAAACTTCAACTTCGTCAGTGGCGTGGGCACTGTGACTTGAGGTGGATGAATGAGTTGAACTTGCTGTTTCCGTGGAAGAATTATCACTATGCCAACTAAAATGGCTTCCATATTCGTCTCTCTGTTCTGCTGTCATTCCATTCCACTCATCCTCTGTAAAGGTAGAATATATATTACCATGCCATTCAAATACTCCGCCTGATCCTACCTCTGTTCTTGCTGCAGTAAATGCCTCAGAGAAAGACATGTCATCACTAACGGACGATGCAACAGGAACTTCACCATCTGTCCACTCTGGATTTGTTTCACTTCCTTCTTCTTCTGCATTTTCTCCATCGGCATGACCTAAAGGTGCACTTGCGGAAAGTAATGTCGCTACTGAGCCAAGAAGAATGCCAGAACCAGCCCCAACTGCTACTTTTTTCCAAATAGACTTTTCCCCTTTAGCTGCATTGTCTTTGTTGTCGGAAGTTTCTGTTTCTTCTGTCTCAGTGTTCTCGTTATTGTAGGCATCATCGTACTGTGTTGCCTCTTCATCATGACTTTGATACTGTGTATTCTCTCCATCAAAAATTGTCTTCTCGTCGTTCATACTTTTCTTGATTTTTAAATTAATAATGTTATAATCCCTCGAATCACAAGCATTCTCTTGCTATTCTTGTTGCAAAGATACAACGATTAACACCTATCTGCAATATTTATTTTGCGTTTTACATGAAATGGTTGGGTTAATGTATGTACTTTGCAGAACAACACTTTTACCTATTTCTTTTTTGTAGGTTTAACTGGTTTGTTTGGTTTAGAGAGCTTTGTAGGTTTCACTGGTGCAGTGGTGTTATTCTGTACTGACACTTGGGTTGAATCCTGTTGGTTATTATGAATTAAGTTGTTATATTGCTGAGCAATTTGTGCCGTAGTGCCATCTGCGCCAAGTTCTTTTAACTCAAGTTCTATGCTTGTTAATTCTGAGCGAAGTTCAAGACATATAGAGTCCTGTCTTTCGTTCCTTATTTCAAGAGTTTCTGGAGAAACACCTTCAATTACTGCATTTCTCTTCTTATCTTCCACAGCAATTCGTTTCTGTAATGCTGTCTTCTGATTTTTCAGATTATTAATTTTGATAGCATTCACTGTTGAATCGTTCTGTGTAGTTTGTAATTGTTGGGCATTACACTCAACAGAGAACAATATCATCCCTACACTAATTGCATATAATAATTGATATTTCATAATTCATTTAAATTAATTATATTTAGAAAAGTTCTTAACACCTATAATGTTGTTTTCTTTGGGCAATTGGTCAGCTTTGACAATATACGGAGTACTATTGGTGTCTGTTGATTCTGAAAACTCTCCAGCTTCTTTAATCAATGCAGATTTATAATCTTTTTTTGAGTTATTCTGAACAACGATTTTCACATCTCCATTTGCCACTTGAAGAACAAATTTTCCGTCATTTCCATTATATGCAGTTATCACCGGTTCGTTTCCTCTGAATATAATTGTCTCTAATAGTGCCATACGAGATGTCTCACGGAATGAAAATGATTTTATTGTCGATGGGAAATCGACTAAGGCAATATTATAGCAATCAATCAACGCCCCCGGTGAAATCACTTCTGTTCCGTCTTTTATTTTCAGGTTTCCATTAAAGGAACGGGGACACCCATATAGTGTTTTACCGTTCTTATTATATAAAACGCCATTGTAAGATGAGAATCTCGAATTGTTGACATCAACAGACACACTCTTCAAGTTCTTCAGACTTTTGAGTCCTTGGATTTTTTCAATCTTGGCAGGGATTATTATAGCTGTAAGACTATCACTCCATCTGAATCTCGATAAGTCTATTGCTTTCCAATCACTTCCAAAAGTAATGTCTTTGATAGAAGTGCACTTGAAGAAAACTCCCTCGCCAAATCTGATCTCACTACCAGGGAATATGATTTTTGAGAGTGATGTACAACCCTCGAAGGCAAACCCTCCAATCGATTTTATTGTGGATGGAATCATTACCCCTTCGAGTTTGCCAGCACCGCTAAAAGACTTCGCACCAATTGACACAACGGAATATACAACATTGTTGTGTTTTACTTTTGCCGGGATTTCAACAACACCTTTAACTTCCGAATTTTTCTTGTCACTAATACTACCATTATATGTAACTTCAACGGTTTTATTAGTTTTGCTTTTTATATTAAAGAATAATTTTTGGCCATCAACCGTTGCGGAAAAATCATGTGCATTTACCAAGCTGCATCCTGCCAATAGCAGGAATGCAGCAACCGTTTTTCTATAGATATTCATGTCGTTTATTACTTAGTTTATGCAATATAGTCATCCACATTCGCATCGTTGATATAATCAGGTTCGCCTGTCTGTGCAACCATATTGTTTCCGTTCATATTGGCAGCATCCTGCAAAGGTTGCATTGCAATATTTTGATCGGATACATCAACAATCTCCCCATTGTCGAGTTGTCCATTGTAGTTCAAGTCTGATGCCATAATATCTGCTACTCCATTTTGATCAACATCTGCTATCATGACAGCCTGTCCCTGGGCATTTACAACAGCCACATCAATTTGACTGCCGTCTTCGTTTGTGACAGTTTCGTAACTTACAACTTCTATCTCTGACTCTGGACGTGGTTCTGAAGCAGGCGTTGGCTCTGGAGTCGGATTCGGCTCTGTGGCTGGCTCTGGGGTCGGATTTGGTGTTGGGTTGTGAGAGGGAGTGCTTCCTCCTGTCTTTGAAGGCTGAGAACTCACCACTTCAACGTCTTGCTCTTCTTCGGGTGTTACAGGAATCTCAGCTCCAGGAATCTCTGCTGCATTAACCTCAGAGGAAATTATACTACCTACAACGACACCAACAGCTGCGCCAACTGTTGAACTCATACCAGAAATCACATTGGATTTCACATCGGAGGTTTTCTTTTCTTTCATAATAGCTCTATTTTAAGTTAATAATTACAATTCACAGTGCAAAGATACGGTGATATTCCTCTCATACCAAACATTTAAATCCATTCTGTATAAAACGGTTGGGATAATCCACGAAATTAATTATACGGCAAACTCAATGAGTCATTTCTCATTAAAACCACAACCACAATATGGACATTTTGTATTCTGACGCAAGATGTTGTACGGTACATTACCTAAGAAATGATTACAAGGTTTTTTCTTGTTTGGACATACATATTTACTCTGAAATTCTTCTGTAACTTTTTCTGTTTCTTCGATAGAATTATCGGTAAATCTCTTATAAAAACCAATGAGCATAATAAAGAGAGCTATTGCCGTGAGAATTAAAGCATATTCACGTATTTCCGGTGCCACACCCGCTATAAGACCACCTAACATTGAAAACGCCATTGGAATACTAGAAAGGAGTCCTATATTTCTCTGTCGAATCTTAATCTCTCGCAATTTGTCATTGTATTCATCCCATACCGTCTTAAGATGTTTAATAGAATATTCCTCAGGAGATGGAGGGGGAGGAGGACATACAGATATGACAATCTTCGCTGCCGTTTCTAATATTTTATTAACACTTACAGAATAGTGATCTTTGCCAAGTTCAATCATTCCATTCTGTTTTACTTTCTTAGATACAATTTCAGCACCATTTACATAAGTAACATTTTGAGGTTTAAGATTGGCCACGGTTATATTTTCTGAATTATCAACCTCAATCTTACAATGCGCAGTATTCTCTGTAGGTTTGCATCTACTAACAGAATTAGGTACACTATTCATTTCTCCAATGGCAGCAGTCTTTGGCTGACCATTAATTTTCACAGATACGAATAAGCGTCCGTTACCAGGCTCTTTTCCGACAAGAATTGTCTTGCCTTTTAAAATATCTATACTATTCATAATTTAATTATTGATTTCATCATTATTTATAATATCCGTTTGCTGAGTATGACGACCAATTGAGTTTACATAAAGTTCCTTTAGCTTTTTAAGAGCTTCTTTTGAAATGTTGAGTTGATATGCGAAAACCTCACCGTCACTCAAAACCAATTTCTGACGCAACACACCTATTTGATACACATAAGTAAGATTGATTATATATCTCTTACCTACTCGTGCAAAAATAGATGCTGACTCTTTCAGACTGTCACTAAGTACCTGTTGCATCTGTGCTAGGTTCATACATACAGCACCTTTTAATTTGTTACTCAACACAAAATTTGTGTAGTTTCCTTCTGCTTCGAAATAGACAATCTTTGTTATGTCCATTCTATACAACTCATCGCGTGAGTTAAGATATAAATACTTTTTGCTCATAATTCAAATGCTATAACAGGTCTTACGAGTGCGGCATACTTCAATGTTACAGGTTCTGCTTCTCTTTGGAATTTATAAAGATAATTTTTCACTAAAGTGCTATTGGTTCTTTCTACATTGGTTCTATCATTCCATATTCATTTTTTCCATAAAATCACTGGGAATGTAGGCTGTGAGCACATATCCTATTCCATTTAACTCTACAGCGATGCGCTGCTGTCCTGCCGCTCTTACGACCTGACCGACAACGCCCGTGAAGTCACCGCATACCACACGGAAGAAATCTCCGCTCTTGAAATGGCAACGGTCTTTAGACGTAGCCAGGATATGCTCATTCTTTGTTTCAACGACGTTGATGAATGACTTCATCCTGTCATCTGGGATAGTGATAGGTGGATTGAGCTGTGTGTCTGGTTCAATTGGCTTTGTCTTGTCGGTGTAGTATTTTAGGTAACTTGCTGTCTTGGCAGGCTGCTTTACAAAGTCGTGAGTCCGCTCACGGGTCATATAGGCAAAGACAAGACCGGGAAGGAGAGGCTCTTTGCGCAGCCTCTTCTTCCCTGCTATTTCTACTTTCTGATAACGCTTAGGGATATAGTACAGTATATCTGCCTTCTTGAAGGCATCAACAACATCCTTGGTGTGTCCGTACAAGATACGAAGTACAAACCATTCGTGGTTTTCCTTAGGCACAAAGTCCGAGGTTACCCCTGTATGGGAGTTCTCTGCCTGTGGGCTTTGAACTTTGGGGGAGACGTTGGAGGTAAGTCCAGCGTGAGAAGGTTCTTTCCCGCCTCGTCGGGTGTTCACATTAGGCAATGTGTCCATCTTTACGTATTGTCATTAATCTGCTGCTCCTTGATGCAGAAAGCAAAGGGTTTACTACTACAACTAGTCGCAAAAAGCAAAATTTGTACAAATGCAAAAGTAGTAATAATTTCCCAATTACATGATAAAAACTGAAAATAAATTTTTATATAAATCTTAAAATTAACCATTCTTAACCATAAAATATACCATATCCCGATATTTTGTATAGGAAAAGTGCTTAATAACATCAAATTAGAGACACTTAATCCTTCAAAAAGCCAAATTATCCACAAATAACCACTTATTATGCCACCACAAAGTATGTGCACATAAATGGCAAAGTATGTGCACATACAGACACAAATAAAAAGACGACTACAATTGTTAATAATGCCTTAAATAACCATATTTATTCTAATAACATATCATAAAATAAAGAAATTGTTGTATTTTTGCACTCGTAAATATAAGTTGAGTATCAATATGAGCAAGACAACAATGGTGAAGTGAACCCAAAAAGTTGGACACAACACTTACTGTTTATATGCAAAGAAGAACATGAGTTAAGAACTGAACGAGAGCAGAAAGGAGCTTACAATGTTCTCTGATTGCTGCCTAATCCAAGTTACCAATACTCAATGTTTCTTCCTGTCTGAACCACCACGCTATGCAGAGTATTCCTAAGCAGTTGCGGGTCGATGCGTTCTGAATATTTCACAAAGTCATCATAGTATGTGGCAAAGCACTTTCCTTATTCTGCATTCACCAACTGCATCAGTGTCTCGAAGCCATCCACCTTGCCGATGTGTTCCTCGCTGTCGAAATCCACGGTGTAGGCATATTTGTGGTTGATGCGATGCCACAGTTCCTGAAACTCCTTTTTGGCAAAGTTATCGTTGAGTTTGTTCTCTGGGGTCTGCGGTTTGCTTCCGTCGTCTATCATGTCGTCCAGCACCTTCGGGTCGAAGATGCTCTGCACACGCTTATACACCTGTTCGGTATAGGGTTGCAGGTCATCGTCCAACGGCTTCAGCGTGCCGCCTTGCAGGTCGGTGTGGAACAGTTCCGTCACCTCACCGCTCTTGGTGATATAGCCGTTCATGCGCAACTGGAAATAGATGTCCTGCGCCTCGGCGGTGGTCACGGTGTGCTTCGTGCCGTCGGGCATAGTAAAAATCTTGCCCGTGAAGAACTCCATGTCGGCACGCATCGGGCGGTCGTAGAGGTCGGCACGGATGTCCTTCTGCAGGTCGCTGACAAACGAGGCATAGCCCTCGCTCGCTATCACCGTCAGGCGGTTCACCTTGTGTAATTCGTCGGGCAATACGTCGCCGTCCTGCCTGATGCCACGGCTATCCACACAGAGGCGCAAGCCGCGTCCCACCTCCTGCCGCTTCTGGCTGATGCTGTTCGACTGGCGAAGCGAACATATCTGAAACACGTTGGGATTGTCCCATCCCTCGCGCAGAGCCGAATGAGAGAATATGAAGCGCACTGGCTCGTCGAGACTCAGCAGACGCTCCTTGTTTTTCAGTATAAGGTCGTAGGCAGAGATGTCATCGGCTGTATCAGAGCCTCGCTTGGTCTCGCTGTTCACCGCACGGCCTTTCTTGTCAATGGAAAAGTAACCCGTGTGCGTGTCCTTCACGGCAATGCTGCCAAGGTAGGACATATAATCGGGATTGAACATGTTCTGCTGTTCGTTCAGCTCCGCCATGTATTCTTGCTCGAATATCTCGCCATAGCGTCCCAAGAGTTGCTGTCCGTCCTCGTCATATTTACGGTAGTTTGCCACCTCGTCGATGAAGAATTTTGTTTATTATTTCAATTCATCCAAAAGGCGGTCAAAGTCGGAAAGGAAAGTCCGGTCTTGGATTACTCTGTACTTCTAATATTCCCCCAACGCCTTCTCTTCTGCCTGTTCATGGGATATGCGTTCTGCATCAGGAAGAATGTCATGGTCGTTGATGGACAGAAATTTGACCAATTGCTCCTTCCAGTCCTTCATCGACATAAGCTGTTGACGTTCCGCCCTTAGTTCTGCTATATCTACAAAGGCTGTGGAAAGCAGTTCAAGGGAACGTACCTCTTTCTCCGACAGGTAATTCTTGGCAATGGTCACATCGCTCTTCCTGATTCTGCCTTCAGGAGCATTTTTCCAAGTGGTCAGTCCCATATAGGGCTTTTCGGCATTGGCACGGTCATATACGATTTCCGCTGCCGTCTGATGGGTGACGGCATAGTGCATCATGTTCTGCACGGTCTTATAGAAAAGGCGAGTGGTCTCGCTATTCTTGTCGTAGTCGTAACTGCACTCGGCATAGATGTCAGTTATCTTTTGGTAGTAACGCCGTTCGGAGGTGCGTATCTCACGGATGCGGTCGAGCAACTCTTCAAAGTAATCCTCGCCAAAGACAGTCTTGCCTTTCAGTCGCTCATCGTCCAGCACAAATCCCTTGACAATAAAATCCTTCAGCACCTTGGTTGCCCAGATGCGGAACTGCGTGGCCTCGTAGCTGTTCACCCTGTATCCTACGGCAATGACGGCATCCAGATTGTAGAGCGTCACACCCTGCTCGTCCCATTGTTCCGAGGGAATTCGAATTTTTCGAATTGCATCGGACAAATGGACTTCTCCGCATTCGTCTATCTGTTTCAGATGATAGTTTATCGTTGATACGGCTGTGCCAAACAGTTCCGCCATCCGTTGCTGCGACAGCCAGAACGTCTCCTGGTTGAACAGTACGGACACATTCACTTTGCCTGTGGAGGAGCGGTAGATGAGCACATTGCCTTCCATCCCTTTGGCAAGTTCCTTGCCCGTCAATGCCCCTTGGAAATAATCCCGTGCCATCTTCACCATCGGCTTTCGCTGGTCGGCATTGCAGGCGATTCCCATACATGCCGCACGTGAGAGCAACACGCTCGTCACACGTCGTGCTGTGCCGTTGCCCAACTGTGCCATCTCTTCTATCTCACGGAAATGCTCGTTGCGATTCAGTCCCCGCTCCACTTGCAGAGCATGAGCCACCTTGTCCATAAGCCGCTCAAAGTTCCAATATTTCGTATAGCCCAGGACCTTGGCCAGTTGGCGGGAGTTCCACCACTCCTTGCCAGCCTCATCCGTCTGCTTGATTGCCTCAAAAGGCGATTTCATTTCTTCTGCTTCCATCTGCTACAATATCTTGGTTACGGTGTCTGGGGAATAGGTCTTGAATATCTGCTCGAAGTTGGTGGCGGTGCTGTCGAAATCCACGCTTTCCTCGCGGCAGGGACGCAGTGCGGCATTGACAAGCGAGTTAGCCAGCAGGATAGCCTTCTTCTTGTCGGGCCAAGTGAACTGATAGCGATCCTCACGTCCGCTGATGATGACATCCGAGAGGTTCTGCTGCAATTTCTCGAAGTCCACCTTGCGCACAAGTTCCCCTGTGCGCTCGTCAATCGTCTCCGTCACACAGTCAGGGAAGAGCGACTGAATCTTCTCGATATTCTCTTGCACCCCATTGGTGCTCTGCATTCTGAGTTTATCCATTCTGTTGTTTCTTTTTTAATTCTGTGAGTTAGGTCTTTTATCATATCTACTTTTTTATTTCGGCAAATGAAATGTAGAGTATCATTTAATTTGCTTTTGAATTACCCAACGTCCATTTTTACGACCACCTTCACGGGCTATAATGCCCTTTGCCTGAAGGTCGGCAAGGTCACGTTTGACTGTGATTGGTGACACCTTCATCTTTTGTATCATTTCATCTATTGTTATTGTATCATCGAGGGTTATAAACCTTAGTATAAGATACTGTCTATCAGATAGTTCTTTTACATCCACTTCCAGCACCTCTGCAATCTTTAGTAGCATTTCCAGTGATGGTTGTGCATTGTTGGTACACCATTTTGAAACAGTAGCCTGATCTTTGTTCAGTTACTCAGCCAACCATTTACCTGTACGTTTCTTTTCCGCCAATACTACTTTCAGCCTATTGATGTCTTTATTAGATGCCATAATATGCAAATTGTCTTGTTACAGGCACAAAGGTAAGAAATTATTTGGAAATTACAGCATATTTATTCAAAAATCTATAAATAAATTTGCGCATAAGGCAAATATTTATGGAAAACAGCTCCATTATGTGTGAAATAGCAGTAACAATTCCACCTTTCTCCGCTTCCTGATGGATGGAACAACTTTCCCATTGTAACGGCAGAAGCGGATGTAGTCGTTGTGGATATTGCGGTCGCCGCTTTCTATCTTTTGAATGAGGCAGCTCTTGGGGTGGTTGGCGTTGCCCATGAGCGTCCCATAACCGACGTTATAGGCAAGGGTGGCAAGGAGAAGGCTGTCCTTGTTTACATTGAGGTTGATGGAGGTCTTGTCACGGTCGATGGTCACACCCTTTTTGTTTACTATAAAAATGTAAAAAGTCAGAGGAATAACGTCATAAAAATGACCTTAACTGAAAAAGGTTGTCACTTTTTCTAGTATAAGTCAAACCTTCCACTCTCCGATAGTACGTCTTTCGGAGTCAAAGTTGACACCTACTTTCACTATGGGCAGTCGGCAGTTGGCAAACTTCGACTTGTAATCCTTCAGGTCGATCTGCTTCATGGCTGCTTCCGCACTCTTGTTCAGTTTCAGTTCAAACAGGAAAAGGGTGGTCTTGGTTTGAAGTACAATATCCACTCGTCCCGTAGGTGTGTGTATCTCCACATCGGCAAAGTAGTCGGACACGAGGGTGAAAATGATGTAGAGCACCTGCTGGTAGTGACCTTCGGTGTCGGTACCATTGCAATAAGGCACCGTACCGAGGAACGTCTGCAGAAGGCTCAGTGCACCGTCGATGTCGTCCTTGGCAAGGCAACGGGCTATGTTGCGTGCGGTGTTGTTGACAACAAGCGTGTTGGGCATGACGTATGCAGGCACAAGGGCTTTCGTCAGACCTATGCGCACCTCGTTGTTTGGTATGCCGAGCGTGTAGCTATTGAAACTTTCGTCATAGTCCTTTATCGTAACATATCCGCTCTGGTATAGCAGTGGCATTATGGTCGTCATCCCTTCCGTAGGCGCATCAAAATCGTCGGCACCGCCTTCCATAGAAATGATGTCTGTGGGCACGATGTCGAATTTTCGGAGCATTTCTATAAGGTATGTCGGTGTGCCGGAACCAAACCAATAGTTGGTGAAGGCATGGTCTTGGAATGCGTTCAGCAGGCTGTATGGATTGAATATGTCTGGCGAGGGCCATGTGAAATGGTAGCCGTCGTATTGATTTTTCAGCTGTGATATCGCCTCATCGCGTGTCGTCCGCCTATGTTCGGCAAAGTCGTCAATATAGTCGGACATATGCGTTGTCATCTCCTCAAAAGTGATACCGCACACTGCGGCATAGTCTGGGCGCATGGAGATATTCTTCAGGTTGTTAAGCTCGCTGAAAATGCTGAGTTGTGAGAACTTGGTGATACCTGTGAGGAAAACAAACTGGAGATATGGGTCGGAGGCCTTTAGCGGAGAGTAGAAATTACGCATTACATTTCGGAGTATCGGCAAGGCTTTTTCCTCATGCATCACGTCAAGCAGCGGAGCGTCATACTCATCGATAAGGATAACCACCTTCTTGCCAGTCTTTTGGTATGCTGCTTGTATCAACGCTGCTAATCGGTCATTATTATCTGTTGAAGGATTTATAATGCCATAAGTCTTTTCATATTCTTCAAGGCGATTACCAATGTAGCGTTCAAGCTGTTCCTTCTCCATGTGCTTACCCATAGACATATCGAATCTCAGCACGGGATATTCAGTCCAATCCTTCTCCACTGTTTCGATGAAAAGCCCCTTGAACAAGTCCTTACGTCCCTCGAAATAAGCCTGGAGAGTAGATACAAGCAATGACTTGCCGAACCTCCTTGGACGGCTCAGGAAAATATACTTGCTGAGGTGTATCATATTCCAGATGTACTCAGTCTTGTCGATGTAAAGACAATCAAGGTCAATCACCTCGGAGAATGTCTGTATGCCCACAGGCAGTCGCTTCAAAGTCTTCTTTTCCATATTTCTTGCGTTTTATGGCTACAAAGTTAGAAAAAAATATCGAATTATCAAAAAGAATTGCAGAAAAAGTGTAAATAATTCCATCACTCTTCATATTCCACTGCTCACTACAGACCATCTGAATGGGTTAAGAACTGAACGAAAGCAGAAATGCGATAAAAAAGACGTAAGCCAACTCCTTTATGTCATGATGATATTGTCCATAAAAGTATTATTTTGCAAAAAAATGCACTTTTCTTTTACCAATTCGAAAATTATGATTAATTTTGCAGCATTTAATAACTATTTATAACTGTCATAATAATGAAGAAACAACTTATTACTACTTTTATGGCGCTCTTTACAATGGGAGCCGGGGCGCAAAACATGTTGCCCTACCAGAACCCTAACCTGTCTCCCGAAGAGCGTGCTGACGACCTTATTGGCCGACTGACAATCGAAGAGAAGACGGCACTGATGATGGACCAATCGCCGGCTATAGAACGACTGGGCATCCCATCTTTCCAATGGTGGAACGAAGCACTACATGGAGTGGGACGAAACGGATATACCACTGTGTTCCCAATTACAATGGGTATGGCTGCTTCTTGGGACGATGCCCTACTCTATCGTTGTTTTGATGCTGTAAGCGACGAAGCTCGAATTAAAAATGCGCAGGCAAAGAGCAAAAACGAAATGAACCGCTATCAAGGTCTGTCGTTCTGGACTCCCAACATAAATATCTTCCGCGACCCAAGATGGGGACGCGGACAGGAGACATACGGCGAAGACCCATTCCTTACATCATGCATGGGAGTGGCTGTTGTCAACGGACTACAAGGGAACAAAAACAACATTGACAGCAAATACATGAAATTGCTCGCATGTGCAAAGCATTATGCTGTTCATTCCGGACCTGAATGGAACAGACACTCATTCAATATAGAAGACTTGCCCGAACGCGACCTCTGGGAGACGTATCTGCCTGCATTCAAGGCTCTCGTAGAGAAAGCTAACGTAGCTGAGGTGATGTGCGCATATCAGAGAATTGACGGCGACCCTTGCTGCGGCAACAAGAGATACCTACAGAGAATACTGAGGGATGATTGGGGATATCAAGGACTTGTGGTAAGCGATTGCGGAGCTATCAGCGATTTCTTTCAGAAAGGGTGTCATGAAGTGTCGGCAACACCGTCGATAGCTGCAGGAACTGCCATTATCGCAGGCACTGACGTAGAATGTGGTTCGGTATATAAGAATATCCCAAAGGCTTTGGAAAATGGTGAACTGACTATGGATGCCATAAACAAATCACTCAAGCGACTGCTCACGGCAAGAATAAAACTGGGCGACCTTGACAATGACAACCTTGTGGAATGGACAAAAATACCACATGACCGTCTATGCTCAAAGCAGCATAACGCTCTCGCCTACGAAATGGCTCAGAAGAGTATTGTATTGCTGCAAAACAGCAATAACATATTACCGTTAAAGAAGAATGGTGGGAAGATTGTTGTGATGGGACCTAATGCCAACGATAGTGTGATGCAATGGGGAAACTATAGCGGTTATCCGCTTCATACAGTAACAATCCTCGAAGGAATTGAGAAAAAACTGAGGGGACAAGGTTGTGTAAAGTATGTGGATGGATGCGGACACGTGAGCAACACTGTAAGGGAAAGCCGATTTGCTAATTTAACGACTCCCGACGGCAAGGCTGGTATGGAAGCCTGTTATTGGAACAATACCAAGATGGAAGGAAAACAAGCTGCCACAGCCATTTATAAGAATGCAATAAACCTTAATAACGGAGGAAATACGGCATTTGCTGCGGGCGTAGAACTCGACAACTTCTCCGGACGATACAAAGCCCTGTTTAAGGCTCAAAGAGACGAGGAGGTGACTTTTGAACTAGAGGCGGACGACGGATATCGCATCATCATAAATGGAGATACTATAAGGAATAGATTTGGCCAGGCGCACGGAGTGCAGAAATGGTCGAAGACATATAATGTGAAGGCTGGAGAAAAATACGACATACAGATTGACTACATACAGATATTCGGTATGGCGCACATGAAATTTGATGTGTTTACCAACAAGTCTAAATCCATCGGGGATATATTGAAAGAAATATCAGATGCCGAATATGTTGTATTTGCCGGTGGCATTTCTCCCCGACTTGAGGGCGAGGAAATGAAGGTTGATGCATACGGATTCAAAGGTGGCGACCGCACAGATATACAGTTGCCACAATGCCAACGCGACCTCATAAAGGCTATCAGCGACGCGGGCAAGAAGGTTATCTTTGTCAACTGCTCAGGCTCTGCCATTGCTCTCGTGCCAGAGACATCCACTTGTCAAGCTATTATGCAGGCTTGGTATCCGGGTGAAAGGGGTGGCGATGCCGTGGCAGACGTGTTGTTCGGCGACTATAATCCATCGGGTAAACTGCCGGTCACCTTCTATCGCTCTGTGGATGACCTGCCTGATTTCCTTGATTATACTATGAAAAACCGCACTTACCGCTACTTCACAGGCAAACCTCTGTGGAATTTTGGTTATGGACTTAGTTATACATCTTTCTCATTTGGCAAACCTTCATACAAAAACGGTAAGATTTCTGTTGACGTAAGCAACACTGGTAAGTTGGATGGAGACGAGATAGTGCAGGTATATCTTCGACATACAAAAGATAATGACGGTCCGATAAAATCACTTAGAGGCTTCAAGCGTGTAAGTATAAAGGCTGGCGAGACCAAGCGCGTGGAGATAGACATGCCTAAAGAAAACTTTGAGACTTGGGACGCATCTACCAATACCATGCGAGTTATTGGTGGTGAATACGATATAATGGTTGGAAACAGTAGCATTGATGCTGATTTAAAGCATATAAAAATAGTATTATAGACAATCTTAAAGATTATATGCAATAATCAAAAAAGTCGAGTATATGAAAAAGGGAATGGCCAATGACCATTCCCTTTCATTATGTTTAGACTTAAAGCCTTATCAATGATTAGGCTTTACATCTTGCCGATAATTAGTCGGCGAGCTTAGCCTTGATGAACTCACGGTTCAGGCGGGCAATGTTGGCGATAGACTCGTTCTTCGGGCACTCAGCCTCGCAAGCGCGGGTGTTGGTACAGTTACCGAATCCGAGCTCTTCCATCTTCATAACCATCGCCTTGGCGCGTTTTGCGGCCTCTGGACGGCCTTGCGGCAGCAGGGCGAGCTGTGATACCTTAGAGCTTACGAAAAGCATTGCAGAGCCGTTTTTACAAGCTGCTACGCAACATCCGCAACCGATACATGTAGCTGCATCCATAGCCTCGTCGGCATCTTCCTTAGGGATAAGGATAGCGTTGGCATCCTGTGGCTGACCTGTACGCACTGTTGTATAGCCACCAGCCTGGATAATCTTATCGAATGCAGAGCGGTCAACCATACAGTCCTTGATAACAGGGAATGCAGCCGAACGCCAAGGCTCAACAGTAATTACATCGCCATCATTGAAACGACGCATATAGAGCTGGCAGGTGGTGGCACCAGTAGCAGGACCATGAGGATGTCCGTTGATATAGAGTGAGCACATACCGCAGATACCCTCGCGGCAGTCGTGGTCGAAGACGAAAGGCTCCTTGCCTTCCTCGATAAGTTCCTCGTTGAGGATGTCGAGCATCTCAAGGAACGAGGTATCGTCTGGAATGTCCTTCATCTCGCGGGTGTCGAAATGACCTTCGGCCTTGGGGCCGTTCTGACGCCAGAACTTAAGTGTGAATGATATATTTCTTGCCATAATAAATTATGTTCTTTCTTTAATGTGTTATTAATTCTTGTAGTTACGTGTCTGAACCTTGATAGCTTCGTACTCAAGTGGCTCTTTTGTGAGCTCAGGAGCTTTCTCGTCGCTACCCTGATACTCCCAGCAACCTACATAGAAGAAGTTCTCGTCGTCGCGCTTTGCCTCGCCTTCCTCTGTCTGGTACTCCTCACGGAAGTGACCACCACATGACTCGTTACGAGAAAGTGCATCGTAAGCAATAAGCTCACCCATTGTGATGAAGTCGCGCAGGTGGATGGCCTTGTCAAGCTCAATGTTCAAGCCTTCCTTGCTTCCTGGAATGAAGAGGTTGGTGTTGAACTCCTTACGGATTTTCTTGATAAGCTCCAGACCTTCCTTAAGACCAGCTGCTGTACGACCCATACCAACGTGCTCCCACATAATGTGGCCAAGCTCTTTGTGGATTGAATCTACAGAACGCTTGCCCTGGATACCCATCAGACGGTCGATTTCGGCCTGAACACCCTTCTCTGCCTCGGCAAACTCAGGACGGTCGGTAGATACCTTTGGCCAGATAGCCTGGTCGGCCAGATAGTTCTGGATTGTGTAGGGCAATACGAAATATCCGTCAGCAAGTCCCTGCATAAGT
This sequence comes from Prevotella sp., assembly GCA_022771625.1. Taxonomy (GTDB): domain Bacteria; phylum Bacteroidota; class Bacteroidia; order Bacteroidales; family Bacteroidaceae; genus Prevotella. The sequence goes on along the minus strand of JALFCW010000111.1, from coordinate 1,583 downwards.
GCAGAAGCACCAAGACGGTTGGCTCCGTGGTCGGAGAAGTTACACTCACCGATAGCAAACAGACCAGTGATTGTGGTCATAAGCTCATAGTCAACCCAAATACCACCCATAGTGTAGTGAACAGCAGGGAAGATCATCATCGGGTTGTAGTACTTAACACCATTGATTTCGTTGGCAAACTCACCTGGATTAACGTCGGTGATTTCCTCGTACATATCGAAGAGGTTACCATAACGCTGACGAACAACATCTATACCGAGACGCTCGATAGACTCAGAGAAGTCGAGGAACACGGCAAGACCGGTATTGTTAACGCCGAAGCCCTTGTCGCAACGCTCCTTGGCTGCACGTGAGGCAACGTCGCGGGGAACGAGGTTACCGAATGCCGGATAACGGCGCTCCAAGTAATAGTCGCGGTCTTCCTCGGGAATGTCACTACCCTTCTTTGTTCCAGCCTGAAGAGCCTTGGCATCCTCAATCTTCTTGGGCACCCAAATACGACCGTCGTTACGCAGAGACTCTGACATAAGGGTAAGCTTAGACTGCTTGTCGCCGTGAACGGGGATACATGTCGGGTGAATCTGAACGTATGAAGGATTAGCAAACATTGCACCCTTACGGTAGCACTGAACAGCAGCTGTACAGTTGCAACCCATAGCGTTGGTTGAGAGGAAGTATGTATTTCCATATCCACCAGTAGCGATAACTACAGCGTTGGCGCTGAAGCGCTCGAGCTTACCAGTGATGAGGTTCTTGGCAATGATACCACGGGCACGACCGTCAACGATTACAACATCCTCCATCTCATAACGAGTGTAGAGCTTTACACGACCAGCGTTTACCTGGCAGCTGAGTGCTGAATAAGCACCAAGCAGAAGCTGCTGACCTGTCTGACCCTTTGCATAGAATGTACGTGACACCTGTGCTCCACCGAATGAACGGTTAGCAAGCATACCGCCGTACTCACGTGCGAATGGTACACCCTGTGCCACGCACTGGTCGATGATATTATTTGATACCTCTGCAAGACGATATACGTTAGCCTCACGTGCACGGTAGTCACCGCCCTTTACTGTATCATAGAAGAGGCGATATACTGAGTCACCGTCATTCTGATAGCACTTGGCTGCATTGATACCACCCTGTGCTGCGATAGAGTGAGCACGACGTGGAGAGTCCTGGATGCAGAAGTTCAATACATTGAAGCCCATCTCGCCGAGTGAACTTGCAGCGCTGGCACCTGCCAGACCGGTTCCTACTACGATAATGTCGAGCTTCAGTTTGTTCTTAGGGTTTACCAGACGCTGGTGTGCCTTGAATTCGGTCCACTTCTGTGCTACTGGTCCTTCTGGTATTCTTGAATTTAAAACTTTAGTCATTTTTGTCTTTGATTTTTGAAGTTTCGTCGTCCTGCCGTTCCATGTGACTTGTCTGACTTAACGGAGGGCGGACGACCAAACAACTATTTTTCCAAAATTAGCAGCAACCGAAGAGATTGCAAGCGAAGAAGTAGAGCACTACTACTGCGAAGCCAGCAAAGAGCAGGGTAGCATAAGCGATGCTGATTACCTTCCAGCGGCAGA
>JALFCW010000064.1 GCA_022771625.1 Prevotella sp. | reverse complement strand
AGTGACACTTTTGAGGAGGCAATCGACCTTTCAGTGGACTCAATGAGGGTAAAACTGCAGAAATATAAAGAAAAATCGAGAAATTATTAAAAAAAGTGCCGAAAAATTTTGGTAATTCAAAATTTATTCGTACCTTTGCACCCGCAATCCGATAGAAGTCTTGCAAAGACCAAATATCAGTCGGGATGCGGGTGCATAAAAAAGCCTCTTTAGCTCAGTTGGCCAGAGCACGTGATTTGTAATCTCGGGGTCGTTGGTTCGAATCCGACAAGAGGCTCAACTGAAGAGAGTGACGCAGTGCACTGAGACAATTAAAGTAAGGGTGGTTACCAGAGTGGCCAAATGGGGCAGACTGTAAATCTGCTGGCGATGCCTTCGGTGGTTCGAATCCATCACCACCCACTTTCCAAGTCGAGACAAGCGGAAATAGCTCAGTTGATAGAGCACTAGCCTTCCAAGCTGGGGGTCGCGGGTTTGAGCCCCGTTTTCCGCTCTTTCTCTGCTGTATTAGCTCAGTGGTAGAGCACTTCCTTGGTAAGGAAGAGGTCCTGAGTTCAACTCTCAGATACAGCTCAAACAAAAAGCGAAATTAAGCAAGAGATTATTCATTAAAATTAAATAAACAAGAAAAGCTATGGCAAAAGAGACATTTGTCCGTACCAAACCGCACGTAAACATTGGTACAATTGGTCACGTTGACCACGGTAAGACTACTCTGACTGCTGCCATCTCTAAGGTTCTTCATGAGAAGGGCTTCGGTAGCGAGGAAATTAAGTCTTTCGATCAGATTGACAACGCTCCTGAAGAGAAAGAGCGTGGTATCACCATCAACACTGCTCATATCGAGTATGAGACAGCTAATCGTCACTATGCACACGTTGACTGCCCGGGACACGCTGACTATGTGAAGAACATGGTTACTGGTGCTGCTCAGATGGACGGTGCTATTATCGTAGTTGCTGCTACTGATGGTCCTATGCCTCAGACACGTGAGCACGTACTTCTCGCTCGTCAGGTGAACGTTCCTAAGCTGGTTGTATTCCTGAACAAGTGCGATATGGTTGAGGATGAGGAAATGCTCGAGCTCGTTGAGATGGAGATGCGTGAGCTTCTCGATCAGTATGAGTACGATGGCGACAACACTCCTATCATCCGTGGTTCTGCCCTTGGTGCTCTTAACGGAGTTGACAAGTGGGTTGAAAAGGTAATGGAGCTGATGGATGCTGTTGACAACTGGATTCCACTTCCTCCACGTGACACAGACAAGCCATTCCTTATGCCTGTTGAGGACGTATTCTCTATCACAGGTCGTGGTACTGTTGCTACTGGTCGTATCGAGACTGGTGTTATCCACGTAGGTGATGAGGTTGAGCTCCTCGGTCTTGGTGAGGACAAGAAGTCGGTTGTAACTGGCGTTGAGATGTTCCGCAAGCTCCTCGATGAGGGTCAGGCTGGTGACAACGTAGGTCTTCTCCTCCGTGGTATCGACAAGAAGGAAATTAAGCGTGGTATGGTGCTCTGTCATCCTGGACAGATCAAGCCTTTCAAGAAGTTCAAGGCTCAGATCTATGTTCTGAAGAAGGAAGAGGGTGGCCGTCACACTCCATTCGGTAACAAGTATCGTCCTCAGTTCTATCTCCGTACTATGGACTGTACAGGTGAGATCACTCTGCCAGAGGGTGTTGAGATGGTAATGCCTGGTGATAACGTTACTATCACTGTAGATCTTATCTACGCAGTGGCTCTGAATGTTGGTCTCCGCTTCGCTATCCGTGAGGGTGGTCGTACAGTAGGTGCCGGTCAGATCACTGAGATTATCGAAGACTAATATTTAGTAATAGATAAATACTTTAGGTTCCCGTATTTATGGGAACCTATTTTACGGGAATAGCTCAGTTGGTAGAGCATCGGTCTCCAAAACCGAGGGTCGTGGGTTCGAGTCCTCCTTCCCGTGCTAAATAGAAAGCGATATGTTTAAGAAATTCGTTAATTATTGCAAGGCATGTTTCGACGAACTTGCGCATAAGACTTCATGGCCTACTCGTGCCGAGCTTACACACAGTGCAGTGGTTGTTTTATCTGCTTCCCTTGTCATTGCATTGGTTGTGTGGGCAATGGATTTGGTATTTAAGTTTGTCATGAGTTCGATTTATCCAAATTAATAAAAACTCAATCGAGATGTCTGAAAAAGGTATGAAATGGTACGTATTGCGTGCTGTAAGTGGTAAGGAAGCAAAAGTAAAGGAATACATTGAAGCAGCTGTCAAGAATAACGACATGCTCAGACCTAATGTGGGAGAAATTCTTCTTCCTACAGAAAAGTATGCTATGCTTCGCAACGGAAAGCGCGTGATTAAGGAAAAACTTTATCTCCCTGGTTATGTCCTGATACAGGCTAACCTTCAAGGTGAGGTTGCCCATACATTGCGTTTTATGCCGAATGTTTTAGGCTTCTTGGGTGGTTTGGACAATCCTACTCCTGTAAAACAAGAAGATATCAATCGCATTCTTGGTTCTGCCGAGGAGACTGTTGTTGAGAATGTTGAAGTAAATGTTCCGTTCACAGTCAATGAGACAGTAAAGGTGACAGAGGGACCTTTCAGTGGCTTCGATGGTATTATCGAAGAGGTAAATACCGAAAAGCGTAAGCTGAAGGTAATGGTCAAGATCTTCGGACGTAAAACACCGCTAGAGCTTGGTTTTATGCAAGTCGAAAAGGAAGGATAAGTATTTGTTACGATACTTTGAATTCCATATAATTTGTCGAGGAGTATTCCGAGACATAATTCAAATCATTTAATTATTAATAAAGAAATGGCTAAAGAAGTTGCTGGATTAATCAAATTACAGATTAAAGGTGGCGCTGCGAATCCCTCACCACCCGTAGGCCCTGCATTGGGTTCCAAGGGTATCAACATTATGGGATTCTGCAAGGAGTTCAACGCCAGAACACAGGATAAGGCAGGAAAGATTCTTCCTGTTGTTATCACCTATTACAACGACAAGTCATTCAGCTTCGTCATCAAGACTCCTCCCGCAGCTGTTCAGCTTAAGGAGGCCGCAAAGGTTAAGAGCGGCTCAGCTCAGCCTAACCGTCAGAAGGTAGCGTCTGTTACTTGGGATCAGGTAAAGGCCATCGCAGAGGACAAGATGAATGATTTGAACTGCTTTACCATTGAGTCAGCTATGAGACTGATTGCTGGTACTGCAAGAAGTATGGGTATCACTGTAAAAGGGGACTTCCCTGAACAATAATTTAAAACTTCAATTAAGAAATGAGTAAACTGACAAAAAATCAAAAGTTGGTAGCTGACAAGGTTGAAGCAGGGAAAGCATACTCTTTGAAGGAAGCTGCAGAGCTGGTCAAGGAAATCACCACGACCAAGTTTGATGCTTCGCTCGATATCGATGTACGCTTGGGCGTTGACCCACGTAAGGCCAACCAGATGGTTCGCGGTGTCGTTTCACTGCCTAACGGAACTGGTAAGGTTACACGTGTGCTCTGCCTTTGTACAGCTGATGCTGAAGCTGCCGCTAAGGAAGCTGGAGCCGACTATGTAGGTCTCGATGAGTATATCGAGAAGATCAAGGGCGGTTGGACTGACGTTGACGTCATCATCACTATGCCCTCATGCATGGGTAAGATCGGTCCTCTGGGTCGTGTACTTGGTCCTCGTGGACTTATGCCTAACCCAAAGAGTGGTACTGTGACTATGGATGTTGCCAAGGCAGTAAAGGAAGTTAAGCAGGGTAAGATTGACTTCAAGGTTGATAAGGCTGGTATCGTACACGCCTCTATCGGTAAGGTGTCTTTCACCCCGCAGCAGATTTATGAGAATGCGAAGGAGTTTATCCAGACAATCGTAAAACTGAAGCCTGCAGCTGCTAAAGGTACATATATGAAGAGTATCTTTATCTCAAGCACTATGAGTAAGGGTATCAAAGTAGATCCTAAATCAGTTGAATAACTCGTTAAAAGTTTAGTAAAATGAAAAAGGAAGTAAAAGATACAATTATCGTAGAACTTGGAGAGCTTATCAAGAACAATCCTCACTTCTATCTGGTAGATCTTACCGGACTGAATGCTGAGAAGACAAGCGCTCTCCGTCGCAAGTGCTTCAAGAGTGAGATTAAGCTCCTCGTTGTTAAGAATACATTGCTGCATAAGGCATTCGAGGCTTCTGAGATTGATTTCTCGCCTCTGTATGATACTCTCAAGGGAAACACTGCTGTTATGTTCACCAATACAGCAAATGTTCCTGCTAAGCTTCTCAAGGAATACACCAAGGAAGGAATTCCCGCACTCAAGGCTGCTTATGCCGAGGAGAGCTTCTTCGTAGGTGCTGACAAGCTTGATGAGCTGGCTGCTCTCAAGAGCAAGAACGAACTTATCGCCGACGTTGTGGCTTTGCTGCAGTCTCCGGCAAAGAACGTTGTCTCTGCTCTCCAATCAGGTGCAAACACTATCCATGGTGTGCTGAAGACTTTAGGCGAGCGTCCTGAGTAATCCGGATTTTTCCGAATTAATATTATAAGTCAAATTTAGTATAATAAAAAACAATAAAAAATTTAAATAAAATGGCAGATATTAAAGCTATTGCTGAAGAGTTAGTAAATCTTACAGTAAAGGAAGTAAACGAGTTGGCAACAGTCCTGAAGGACGAGTATGGAATTGAGCCCGCTGCTGCAGCTGTTGCTGTTGCTGCTGGTCCTGCTGCTGGTGGCGCTGCTGCCGCAGCTGAAGAGAAGACTTCTTTCGACGTTGTTCTTAAGGAGGCTGGTTCAGCTAAGCTGCAGGTTGTAAAGGCTGTTAAGGAAGCTTGCGGTCTTGGTTTGAAGGAGGCTAAGGACCTCGTTGACGGTGCACCTTCTACACTGAAGGAAGGTCTGTCTAAGGACGAGGCTGAGAACCTGAAGAAGACCATCGAGGCTGCAGGTGCCGTAGTTGAGCTTAAGTAATAAAGCATCACACTATAGAATTCGGTTAAGAACCTCTAAGTAGGAGGTTCTTAACCTTTTTGTGTCTATCGACACTTTGCATTCGTGTCCTCAGCGACACTTAACAAATAAGAGACAACATTAATTTATATGGCTTCAAAAGTAATAGACAACAGAGTAAACTTTGGCAGCATCAAGAATCCGATGCCGTTTCCGGATTTCCTCGATGTGCAATTAAAGTCATTCAAAGACTTTCTGCAGTTGGACACCCCGCCTGAAGAACGCAAGAATGACGGTTTGTATAAGGTGTTCTCAGAGAACTTCCCTATCACCGATACACGTAATAATTTCGTTCTTGAGTTCTTGGATTACTACATCGACCCGCCCCGTTACACCATCGACGAGTGTCTCGAGCGTGGTCTGACTTACAGCGTACCCCTCAAGGCTAAGCTCAAGCTGTATTGCACCGACCCTGATCATGAGGATTTCGGAACTGTTATCCAGGATGTATTCCTCGGACCAATTCCTTATATGACAGAGAATGGTACATTCGTTATCAATGGTGCTGAGCGTGTTGTTGTGTCTCAGTTGCATCGTTCGCCTGGTGTATTCTTCGGACAGAGCGTGCATGCTAATGGTTCGTTGCTCTACTCGGCTCGTATCATCCCCTTCAAGGGTTCATGGATCGAGTTTGCAACCGACATCAACAACGTGATGTATGCCTATATCGACCGTAAGAAGAAGTTGCCTGTGACAACTCTTCTACGTGCTATTGGTTTTGAGGCCGACAAAGACATTCTCCAGATATTCGAACTCGCCGACGAGGTAAAGGTTAACAAGACCAACCTCAAGAAGAACATTGGTAAGCGTCTTGCTGCCCGTGTGCTGAAGAGTTGGAATGAGGACTTCGTTGATGAGGATACTGGTGAAGTTGTATCTATCGAGCGTAATGAGGTTATCATGGAGCGTGAGACAGAGATCACCGAGGATAACATGATTGATATTCTCGAGAGCAATGCCTCTACCATCCTTGTGCATAAGGATGAGACAACAGCCCAGGATTATTCTATCATCTTCAATACGCTTCAGAAAGACCCGTCAAACTCTGAGAAGGAGGCTGTGCTCTACATCTATCGCCAGTTGCGTAATGCCGACCCTGCCGATGATGCAAGTGCACGCGAGGTTATTCAGAACCTGTTCTTCTCTGACAAGCGTTATGACTTGGGTGACGTAGGTCGCTACAGAATCAACAAGAAGTTGGGACTCGACACCGATATGGACGTGAGAGTTCTGACTAAGGAAGATATTATCGAGATTATCAAGTATCTCATCCAGCTGATTAACTCTAAGGCAGCAGTCGATGATATTGACCACCTGTCTAACCGTCGCGTACGTACTGTAGGTGAGCAGTTGAGTAATCAGTTCTCAATTGGTTTGGCTCGTATGAACCGCACCATCCGTGAGCGCATGAACGTTCGCGACAATGAGGTGTTCACACCTACCGACCTTATTAATGCAAAGACAATATCGAGTGTCATCAACTCATTCTTCGGTACCAACCCGCTGTCACAGTTCATGGACCAGACCAACCCTCTGGCCGAGGTGACACACAAGCGTCGTCTTTCAGCCTTAGGTCCTGGAGGTCTGTCGCGTGAGCGTGCCGGATTTGAGGTGCGTGACGTTCACTATACACACTATGGTCGTCTCTGTCCTATCGAGAGTCCTGAAGGTCCTAACATCGGACTTATCTCTTCTCTCTGTGTATATGCAAAGATTGACCATCTCGGATTCATCGAGACTCCTTATAGAAAGGTGGAGAACGGAATTGCCAACCTCAACAATGACGAGGTGGTATATCTCACTGCCGAGGAAGAGGAGAACCATATCATCGGTCAGGGTAATGCTCCGTTGAGAGACGACGGTACATTCATCCGTGAGGTGGTTAAGTGCCGTCAGGATGCCGACTTCCCCGTTGTGCCTCCTCAGCAGGTTGACCTCATCGACGTGTCGCCTCAGCAGATTGCGTCTATTGCAGCTTCACTGATTCCGTTCCTCGAGCATGACGATGCCCACCGTGCACTCATGGGATCGAACATGATGCGACAGGCAGTGCCATTGCTTCACAATGAGGCTCCTATCGTTGGTACCGGTATCGAGAAGCAGGTGTGCGAGGACTCTCGTACTATGATTACTGCCGAGGGTGATGGTGTTATTGAATATGTTGACGCTACTACTATACGTATCCTCTACGATCGCACAGAGGATGAGGAATTCGTAAGTTTCGAACCAGCACTGAAGGAATATCGTATTCCTAAGTTCCGTCGCACCAACCAGAATATGACCATCGACCTCCGTCCTATTTGTAACAAGGGACAGAGAGTTAAGGCTGGTGACATCCTTACCGAGGGATATGCTACCGAGAATGGAGAGCTGGCACTTGGCCGCAACCTCCTCGTGGCTTATATGCCATGGAAGGGATACAACTATGAGGACGCCATCGTGCTCAACGAGCGTGTTGTTCGCGAGGACATCCTTACATCTGTTCACGTAGATGAATATTCACTCGACGTGCGCGAGACTAAGCGTGGTGTTGAGGAGTTCACTGCTGATATTCCTAATGTCAGTGAAGAGGCTACAAAGGACCTCGACGAGAACGGTATCATTCGTGTAGGTGCACGTGTCGAGCCAGGAGATATACTTATCGGTAAGATTTCACCTAAGGGAGAGAGCGATCCTTCACCCGAGGAGAAACTGCTTCGTGCCATCTTCGGTGACAAGGCTGGCGACGTGAAGGATTCTTCACTCAAGGCCAATCCTTCGCTTACAGGTGTTATCATCGACAAGAAACTCTTCAAGCGTGCCATCAAGACTCGTCAGACCAAGATGCAGGATAAGGTTACTCTTGCCAAGATTGACGAGGAATACGAGGCAAAGGTTGATGACTTGAAGGAGATTCTCATCGACAAGTTGCTCGAACTTACCGAGGGTGAGGTTTCTCAGGGTGTGAAGGACTACACTGGTTCTGAGGTAATCACCAAGGGTAGCACATTCACAGTGACCAACCTCAAGAATCTTGAGTATGGTGATGTGCATATCAGCAATTGGACTGCCGATGCTCACAAGAATGAGCTCATCGCCCAGTTGATTATCAACTTCATGAAGAAGTATAAGTTGCTCGACGCTGAGATGAAGCGCAAGAAGTTTGCTATCACCATTGGTGACGAACTTCCTTCTGGAATCCTTCAGATGGCTAAGGTATATGTTGCCAAGAAGCGTAAGATCAGTGTCGGAGATAAGTTGGCCGGACGTCACGGTAACAAGGGTATCGTTTCGAAGATTGTTCGTCAGGAGGACATGCCGTTCCTCGACGACGGTCGTCCTGTTGACTTGGTGCTCAACCCGCTTGGTGTGCCTTCTCGTATGAACCTGGGACAGATATTCGAGGCTATCCTCGGTGCTGCCGGACGCAAGCTCGGTGTTAAGTTTGCCACACCTATCTTCGATGGTGCCAAACTTGAAGACCTTGCCGAGTGGACTGACAAGGCCGGACTGCCCCACCTCTGTTCAACATATCTGTATGACGGTGAGACAGGAGAGCGTTTCGACCAGCCGGCTACTGTAGGTATCACCTACTTCCTTAAGCTCGGACACATGGTTGAGGATAAGATGCACGCCCGTTCTATCGGTCCGTACTCACTTATCACTCAGCAACCACTTGGAGGTAAGGCGCAGTTTGGTGGACAGCGATTCGGAGAGATGGAGGTTTGGGCTCTTGAGGCATTCGGTGCAAGCCATGTTCTTCAGGAGATACTTACCATTAAGTCTGATGATGTTGTCGGACGTAGTAAGGCTTACGAGGCCATCGTCAAGGGTGAGCCTATGCCAACACCAGGTATTCCAGAGTCGCTCAATGTGCTTCTGCACGAGCTCAAGGGTCTTGGACTCAGCATCAAACTCGATTAAAATATTTAACTCTTTAGAAACATTATATAAATATGGCTTTTAAGAAAGATACAAAAATAAAGAGTAATTTTACCAAGATCACCATCAGTTTGGCATCGCCCGAGGAGATCCTGGAGAATTCATTCGGTGAGGTAACCAAGCCGGAAACCATCAACTATCGCACCTACAAGCCTGAGCGCGACGGATTGTTCTGCGAGCGTATCTTTGGTCCGCAGAAGGACTATGAGTGCGCCTGCGGTAAATACAAGCGCATACGTTACAAGGGTATTGTCTGCGACCGATGCGGTGTTGAGGTAACTGAGAAGAAGGTACGTCGTGAGCGTTCTGGTCACATCGAACTTGTAGTGCCGGTAGCTCATATCTGGTATTTCCGTTCTTTGCCAAACAAGATTGGTTATCTGCTCGGATTGCCCACAAAGAAACTTGACGCCATCATTTACTATGAGCGTTATGTGGTTATCCAGCCAGGAGCTCTTGCCGGAAAGAAGGATGCTGAGGGCAACGACTTGCTTGGCTCAAATGTATATGACATTCTCTCCGAAGATGAGTACAATGAGCTTATGGATAATCATGTTTCTCCTGATAACTATTATCTGGATGATTCTGACCCAAATAAGTTTATCGCCAAGATGGGTGCCGAGGCTATATACGACCTCCTTATCCGTCTTGACCTTGATTCTCTATCGTATGAGTTGCGCGACCGTGCCAACAGCGATTCTTCGCAGCAGAGAAAGAATGAGGCTCTTAAGCGCCTGCAGGTAGTTGAGGCATTCCGTTCAAGCAAGGAAGTCAACCGTCCTGAATGGATGATCATGAAGATTCTTCCTGTCACTCCTCCAGAGTTGCGTCCGCTTGTTCCGCTTGATGGTGGACGATTTGCCACATCCGACCTCAACGACCTTTATCGTCGTGTCATCATACGTAACAACCGTCTGAAGCGACTTGTTGAAATCAAGGCTCCTGAGGTTATTCTGCGAAATGAGAAGCGTATGCTTCAGGAGGCTGTGGATAGTCTCTTCGACAACTCGCGCAAGAGCAGTGCAGTGAAGAGCGAGAGCAATCGTCCGCTCAAGTCACTCAGCGACTCGCTGAAGGGTAAGGCAGGACGTTTCCGTCAGAACCTTCTCGGTAAGCGTGTTGACTATTCTGCTCGTTCGGTTATCGTTGTAGGTCCTGAATTGAAGATGGGTGAGTGCGGTCTGCCTAAACTGATGGCAGCTGAGCTCTACAAGCCATTTATCATTCGCAAGCTCATCGAGCGTGGTATCGTTAAGACTGTTAAGAGTGCAAAGAAGATTGTTGACCGCCGCGAGCCCGTTATTTGGGATATTCTTGAGAACGTGATGAAGGGTCATCCCGTAATGCTCAACCGTGCCCCTACACTTCACCGTCTTGGTATTCAGGCATTCCAGCCAAAACTTATCGAGGGCAAGGCTATTCAGCTCCATCCGTTGGCATGTACTGCGTTCAACGCCGACTTCGACGGAGACCAGATGGCTGTTCACCTTCCATTGAGCAATGAGGCAGTGCTTGAGGCTCAGATATTGATGCTTCAGAGCCATAACATCCTTAATCCTGCCAACGGTGCTCCTATCACAGTGCCTTCTCAGGATATGGTGCTCGGTCTTTACTATATCACCAAGATCCGTCCGGGAGCAAAGGGTGAGGGCCTTACTTTCTATGGTCCCGAGGAAGCTATCATTGCCCATAACGAACGTCGTTGCGACCTCCATGCTCAAGTAAAGGTCGTTGTTGATGATATCGACGAGAATGGTATTCCATACAAGCACATGGTAGAGACATCTGTCGGTCGTGTGATTGTAAATGGCATTATCCCCAGTCAGGTGGGATATGTCAACAAGGTAATCTCCAAGAAGAGCCTTCGCGACATCATCGCCGATGTAATCAAGAACGTAGGTTTCGCCGAGGCATGCGAGTTCCTTGATGGTATCAAGAACCTCGGTTATCGTATGGCATATCTTGCCGGTCTTTCGTTCAACCTCGACGATATTATCATTCCAGAGGAAAAGAAAGCACTTGTGGAAAAGGGTAATGAGGAGGTTCGCCAGATTACCGAGAACTACAATATGGGATTCATCACCGATACCGAGCGTTACAACCAGGTTATTGATACATGGACACACGTTAACAACGACCTTGGTAATGTGCTTATGAAGGAGATGACCGAGGCCGACCAGGGATTCAATGCCGTGTTTATGATGCTCGACTCAGGTGCCCGTGGTTCTAAGGACCAGATCCGTCAGCTGTCGGGTATGCGTGGTCTTATGGCCAAGCCGCAGAAAGCCGGTGCCGAAGGTGCTCAGATTATTGAGAACCCTATCTTGTCAAACTTCAAGGAGGGTATGTCAGTGCTTGAGTACTTTATCTCTACTCACGGTGCCCGTAAGGGTCTTGCCGATACTGCCATGAAGACTGCCGACGCTGGTTATCTTACACGTCGTCTTGTTGACGTTTCGCATGACGTGATTATCAATGAAGAGGATTGTGGCACATTGCGTGGACTTGTATGTACTGCCCTTAAGAATGGCGACGAGGTTATCTCTACATTGTCAGAGCGTATTCTCGGTCGTGTGTCAGTGCATGACATCATACATCCTACAACAGGTCGCCTGATTGTTGCTGCCGGTGAGGAGATTACCGAGAAGGTGGCACAGGAGATTGAGGATTCACCCATCGAGAGTGTTGAGATTCGTTCAGTGCTCACCTGTGAGAGCAAGCATGGAGTCTGCATGAAGTGCTATGGCCGCAACCTTGCCACCCGTAAGATGGTGCAGAAGGGTGAGGCTGTCGGTGTGATTGCTGCACAGGCTATCGGTGAGCCGGGTACTCAGCTTACACTTCGTACGTTCCACGCCGGTGGTGTGGCTGCCAATGCAGCAGCCAATGCAGCTATCTTTGCCAAGAACCCAAGTAAGATTGAGTTCGAGGAGCTCCGCACTGTTCCGTTTGATGAGGACGGTAAGATGTGTGAGATGGTAGTCAGCCGTCTTGGTGAGGTGCGCTTCTTAGATCCTAATACAAATATTCCTCTTTCTACAATGAACGTTCCTTATGGTTCTTCATTGTATCATAAGAACGGCGAGATAGTTGAAAAGGGCGAGAAGATTGCCCAGTGGGACCCGTTCAATGCTGTTATTGTTACAGAATATGCCGGTACACTGCGCTTCAACGATGTGAAGGAAGGTCTTACATATCGTGCAGAGACCGACGATACAACTGGTTTGACCGAGAAGATTATCACCGAGTCTAAGGACCGCAACATGGTGCCTACCTGTGATATTCTTGATGCCAATGGCGAGAAGATTGGTACTTACAACTTCCCTGTGGGTGGTCACATCGTAGTTGAGGACGGTCAGACAGTCAAGACTGGTGAGACTCTTGTCAAGATTCCTCGTGCAGCTGTTAAGGGTGGTGACATCACCGGAGGTCTTCCCCGTGTTACCGAGCTCTTCGAGGCACGCAACCCGTCCAACCCCGCAGTCGTTTCTGAAATCGATGGTGAGGTGTCAATGGGTAAGGTTAAGCGTGGTAATCGTGAGATTATTGTCACTTCCAAGACTGGCGAGCAGCGTAAGTATCTCGTATCGTTGTCAAAGCAGATTCTTGTACAGGAGCACGATGCCGTTCGTGCCGGTACACCGCTCTCTGATGGTGTTATCACTCCTAATGACATCCTTGCCATTAAGGGTCCTACTGCCGTTCAGGAGTATATCGTCAACGAGGTTCAGGACGTATATCGTCTGCAGGGTGTGAAGATCAACGACAAGCACTTCGAGATTATCGTACGTCAGATGATGCGTAAGGTTCAGATTAATGATCCAGGTGATACATCATTCCTCGAGCAGGAAATTGTTGACAAACTCGACTTTGCTGACGAGAACGATCGTATCTGGGGTAAGAAGGTCGTTATTGATGCTGGCGACAGTCAGAATCTGCAGAAGGGTCAGATTGTCACAGTTCGCCGTCTGCGCGACGAGAACTCACAGCTCAAGCGTAAGGACCTCCGTCTCGTGAAGGTGCGCGATGCCGTAGCTGCCACATCTACCCAGATTCTTCAGGGTATCACACGTGCAGCTCTCCAGACCAAGAGCTTCATGTCGGCCGCATCGTTCCAGGAAACCACCAAGGTACTCAACGAAGCTGCTATTCGCGGAAAGGTTGACAAACTTGAGGGTATGAAGGAGAACGTGATTTGCGGTCACCTGATTCCTGCAGGAACCGGTCTTCGCGAGTTCGACAAGCTCATTGTCGGCAGTAAGGAAGAATACAATCGCATTCAGGCCAATCGCAAGAACGTGATTGAGTATTCCGAGGAGACTGTATCAAATGAGGAAGATTAATTATTCGGAATAAAGAATATTAATAGTTTTATATAAAAAAGAACCCGACACTAGGAAATTGGTAGTCGGGTTCTTTTTTGTATCTAATGCTGAATATGTTTATTTTAGATGTATTTTGCCAATTCAGCCAATTCCTCTTCTGTTGTTGACCAACTTGTGACGAATCGTGCGATAACATCACCATTGTCGGTCTGTCCGAAATATGTGAACTGGATGTTCTTTGACAAAGCGTCGGCTTGCTCTTTCGTCATGACAACAAACTGCTGATTAGACGGTGAATCAAGATAGAATCTATATCCCCTTGAGCGGAACAAGTCCCTCACCTTCATTGCCATGTCAATAGCATGCTTTGATATATCGAAATAAAGATTGTCGGTAAACAGAGCCTCAAATTGCACCCCGATAAGTCGGCCTTTGGCAATAACAGCTCCATGCTGCTTTTGTATGCTGAAGAAATGACGGTGGGCATTGTTGTGTGTAAACACGACAGCCTCTCCACAAAGCGCTCCAATCTTCGTGCCTCCAATATAGAACACATCGCAATGGCGAGCAAGGAAAGGTAGCGTTATGTCATTACCTTCCGACATGAGTCCGTAGCCCATTCTGGCACCGTCAACATATAGCATAATGCCATATTCCTTGCACACTTCATATATTTCAGCAATCTCAGAAGCCTTGTATAGCGTGCCCAACTCAGTGGGGAACGTGATATACACGCATCCGGGATATACGCAATGGGCGTTACTGCCATCGTGCATGAAGTCGTCAAGATATTTTCTAAGGTCACTGGCATGCATCTTGCCTTCATGACTTGGGATGACAATAATCTTGTGTTCTGTAAACTCAATGGCTCCAGCCTCGTGAACATTGATATGTCCCGTATCCACTGCTATTACGCCTTCATACTGATAGAGCATAGAGTCAATCACTGTGGCATTGGTCTGTGTTCCGCCTGTCAGGAAGAAAATGTTAGCTTCATCATCCTCGCAAGCTTTCTTAATCAGTTCCTTTGCCCTCATGCTACACTCGTCAGCCCCATAAGGCTGAGTGCGTAGGTCATTGGTCTCAACCAATTTCTGGAGTACCTTAGGATGTGCTCCATTACTGTAGTCGTTATCAAAAGAAATCATTGCAAAAACCTTATTTTTTACCGCAAAGTTACTCTAAAAATGTCAAATAACGAAAGAATTTACGAAAAAACATAGAAAAAACGGGTAGATATTTGGTAAAAAGAGAATTTGTTTGTACTTTTGTACTCTCATGTTAATTATAATAGGATAAAAAGACAATGGAACAGACACTTTTGATTTATAACACGCTCAGCAGAAAGAAGGAGCGTTTCGAACCGATACATTCTCCAAATGTCGGAATGTATGTCTGCGGACCAACAGTATATGGCGATCCGCACCTTGGACATGCCCGTCCGGCTATTACATTCGATATCCTTTTCCGTTATCTCAAGCATCTCGGATATAAGGTGCGTTATGTGCGAAACATCACTGATGTGGGTCACCTTGAGCATGATGCCGACGAGGGTGACGACAAGATTGAGAAGAAGGCACGCCTCGAACAACTTGAGCCGATGGAGATAGCACAGTATTACACCAACCGCTATCATCATGCCATGGATGCGCTCAATGTGCTCCCGCCGAGTATCGAGCCTCATGCCACTGGGCATATCATCGAGCAGGAAGAACTCGTGAAGGAGATTATGGCAAATGGATATGCCTATGAGAGCAACGGTTCTGTATATTTCGACATTGAGAAATACAACAAAGACCATAAGTATGGTATTCTTTCCGGACGAAATCTTGATGATGTCATCAATAATAGCCGTGAACTTGATGGAGTGGGTGAGAAGCGCAATCAGGTGGACTTTGCCTTGTGGAAGAAAGCCTCGCCCGAGCATATCATGCGATGGCCAAGTCCATGGAGCGACGGATTCCCAGGATGGCACTGCGAGTGCACTGCCATGGGACGCAAGTATCTCGGCAATCATTTCGACATTCATGGAGGCGGTATGGACCTTGTGTTCCCCCATCATGAGTGCGAGATAGCGCAGGCTGTGGCTAGTCAAGGCGACCCTATGGTGAAGTATTGGATGCACAACAACATGATTACCATTAACGGACAGAAGATGGGCAAGTCGCTTGGCAACTTTATCACTCTTGAGCAATTCTTCACAGGCAATCACGAGTCGCTCCAGCAGGCGTTCTCGCCAATGACAATACGTTTCTTCATCCTTTCGGCCCACTATCGTGGAACGGTGGATTTCTCAAATGAAGCCCTCATCGCAAGTGAGAAGGGATTGACCCGACTCATGAACGGACTGGCTGACATTGAGCGCGTTCAAGCTGCCGAGAAGAGTGACGATGCCACTGCAAAGTTTGTAGCAGAGCTTCGACAGAAGTGCTATGACGCAATGAACGACGACCTGCAGACACAGATTGTTATCAGTCATCTCTTTGAGGCATGCCATGTTGTTAACGTGCTCATCGATCATAAGGCAACAATCTCCGCAGCCGACCTCGACGAGTTGCGCCAGGTGATGAACCTGTTCAGTTTCGACATTCTTGGATTGCGTGCCGACAAGTCGGGCACCAACGATGAGCGCGAGGCTGCCTACGGTAAGGTCGTAGATATGGTGTTGCAGTTGCGTGCCAAGGCTAGGGCAAACAAAGATTGGGGCACCTGCGATGAAATACGCGATGCCCTCAAGGAAGCCGGTTTCGAGGTGAAGGACACCAAGGACGGCTGTGTTTGGAAACTAAATAAATAATTATTTGGGCTCTTCTGCCGTCAGCTTTTCAACGGCTCCTGATTGTGGGTTGAGAGTAAGACGGGTAGTGAAGCGCTTATTGAACAAGTCACCGCTGAGCAGTTCCACTTTTCCGAACTGTCCGGCGGTGGTTTCATATTCTGCCACCTTGTTGTTGCCCTCAGCAATAGTCACCTTCATCTTGCTTGGCACGTTGACAAACAATCCGTTGCCTTTTTCCTTAGCAGCCAGTTCGGCCTTCTCTTTGGCTTTCTGTGCTTTCTCGTCAACAAAATCTGTCTTTGGCAGAGTCTTCAAGTCCTTTATATATATATAATAAGGTGTACCAGCCATATCATCGCTGTCGAGCAAACCGAGTTTTGCCGACATTCTGAAAAGCACCTGCTTTTCAATATCCTTGTCGGGAGTGATAGTAAACACCGTTTCGGTAGTGTCCTTGCTTATTGTTCCCACAAACATGCTCGACAGCACCTTGTCTTGTTGGTCGAGGCTATTGAGCATAATGCGTAACTGCTCCCCATCTTTAGGCATAAAGTCAGCCTCACCCTTAGTGAGGGAGTTGCGGCTTTCTCGTATATCGTAAATCTCAGTTGCCGTAAGTTCTGCCATCTTTGTTATGCTTCCCGCAGCTAATATTTCCTGACTCAAGAAACTGCGTGGATCGGCAGTCTTGGGTTTTGCGGCAGGTTTGAAGGGTTGTGGCAGCGGTTTTTCCTCTGGTGCATCAGTATTCACAGCCAACAGGCGTCCATCTTCAGCCAGTTTTACGTTGCATGCCGATGTTTTGGAATTAACCTTTAGTGCATACGCCTTATTTTTGTCGGCTTCACCGTATGAGAAGATGTCAGTGCCAATAATCCTGTAAGTGCTATAACTGTTCTCGCTGACATTTGCTATTCGTAGATACTTGTCGGCATATTTACAGAATTCCCCTGGAGTATAGGTAGTCTTTTCCACCCTCACTGCCACCTTCACACTTGTCTTTGGCAGATAATACACTATGCCCTCGGCAGTCATTCCAGGGCGATATTCCATCACTTGTGTCTG
Source organism: Prevotella sp. (assembly GCA_022771625.1). GTDB lineage: Bacteria > Bacteroidota > Bacteroidia > Bacteroidales > Bacteroidaceae > Prevotella. The sequence continues at coordinate 30,333 of JALFCW010000064.1, read as the reverse complement.
GGCCGTTGCCGAAATGCCGGCCATAAGAAGTAATGCTAATACTGAATGTCTCATATTCAAAATCTATATGTGTGTTATTTTAGTCTTCAAGTCTCTTGAAAGCCTTTGGCAGATAATTGATAATATCACTAGCCATAAGGCTCTCCTGTCCGAGTTCGTCAGCCGCCAAGTCGCCGGCAAGTCCGTGCAGATACATACCAAGCGCACAAGCCTCCGTCTGGTTGTATCCCCTTGCCAGCAGTGCAGTGATGATTCCCGTGAGCACGTCGCCGCTTCCGGCAGTAGCCATTCCCGCATTTCCTGTGGGGCAGAAGAGGATATGTCCGTTAGGCAGACAGAGTGCAGAATAATGTCCTTTCACGATTACATACCCTTGAAGTCGTTCAGCCAAGTCGAGAGCCTTCGAGAGTCTTTCGTACGAGTCGCTGCATCCTCCCTGCAGACGGTCGAACTCCTTGGGGTGGGGAGTGAGTATTATCCCCTTGGGTAACTGTTGCAGCCAAGCCCTGCGGTTGGATAAGATGTTAATGGCATCTGCATCCACAACCATCGGACACTGTGTCCTTCTTAGTTGGGCTATCAGTGCAATTGCCGTAGCGTCGCTCTGTCCCAGTCCCGGACCAATACCCATTGCCTGATAGTCGGTAGTGTCAACAGCCTCACCGAAAGCCGTTTCCTCTCCCACCATTATCACAGCCTCAGGTACAGCCACCTGCATCATCATCACATTTTGGCGCGGGGTATATGCCGTCACCTTTCCCGCTCCGCTTCTCAGGCAAGCCTTGGTAGCAAGTATAGCCGCACCCGCCATACCATAGCTACCTGCTATGATGAGTGCGTGTCCCATCGTTCCCTTGTGTGCAAAAGCCGGTCGGGGTTTTAGTATGCGTCTTATGTCACTTTCCTCGATGATGGTGTAATGGGCGTCGGTCTTGGCTATGCCCTCACTACTGATTCTTATGTCGAGAGTGCGCACTTCGCCAATAAACTCCTGGTTCTCGGGGAAGAGAAACGACAGTTTGGGCTGTTGAAGTGTGAGAGTGAGTGTAGCTTTTATGATATTCGCCCTCACGTTGTATGCATTGTCCTCTGTCATTAATCCCGAGGGCACGTCAATGCTCACCACCTGTGCTGCAGAGGCGTTGATATATTTCACGAGCGAGGCAAAACCTCCAGCAAGGGGTTTGTTAAGACCAGAGCCAAACAGACCATCTACAACGAGTATGTCCTTGTTGAGTATGGGAGGGTCAAACTCCTGTGTCACCATTGTCAACGAATGCACTTTCTTGCAGTCGGCAAGTCTCTGCCTGTTGGCTGCACAGTCGGGCGAGAGATGTCCAGAAATATTGAAGAGCCACACGTCAACCGTGTAGTCCTTCTCTGCCAACATCCTTGCCACAGCCAATGCATCGCCGCCATTATTACCTGGTCCGGCAAAGACAACAACTGGTGTGGAGTTGTCCCATTTTGTGCTGATGGCATGGGTCAAAGCCCTTGCAGCACGTTCCATGAGGTCGATAGATTTTATCGGCTCATTTTCTATCGTAAACTTGTCCAATTCGTGTATTTGGACGCTTGTAAATATTTTCATACGTGCAAAAATACAAAATTTATATTAATAGATGATGCTTTTCTGCATTTTTTTTAGTAATTTTGCAACAAAAATTGTGAAATAGCAAGAAAATGGCAACAAAAGAGGTAAAAATCAAGGATAAGACGTTCATTACGTCTATACCAGAGGAGACAATTCTCAAGCGCGTCAGTGAGGTGGCTGAAAGCATCAGTCGCGACTATGCCGACAAGAATCCGCTCTTCCTCGCAGTGCTCAACGGCTCGTTTATGTTTGCCGCCGATCTTATGCGTGGCATGACCGTACCGTGTGAGATTTCGTTCGTCAAACTCGCCAGTTATCAGGGCACCATGTCCACTGGGCATGTCAAGGAAGTTCTCGGTATCAACGAGAACTTGTCAGGACGTCATATTATCATTGTTGAGGATATTGTGGAGACTGGCACCACCATGAAGCGCATGATAGAGTCGCTCGGCACTCGCAATCCCGCTTCGGTGGAGATATGCACTCTCCTTTTCAAACCCGAGCGCCTCAAGGAAGAACTCGATATCCGCTATGTGGCATTCGAGATACCCAATGATTTTATCATAGGCTATGGTCTCGACTACGACCAGCAGGCTCGTGGTTTGAGGGACATTTATGTCTTGAAGAATTAAAGAAATAAATGATTTAATATATTATAGGATTTATAATAAGGTAAAAGAGAGATGAAGAATATTGTAATTTTCGGTGCCCCGGGTTCAGGCAAGGGCACCCAGAGTGACTTGTTGATCAAAAAGTATGGCTTCGAGCATATTTCTACTGGTGATGTGCTTCGCAGTGAGATCAAGAACGGAACAGAGCTTGGCAAGACAGCCAAGTCATTTATCGACAAGGGACAGCTTATTCCCGACGAGCTTATGATTGATATCCTTGCCAGTGTATATGACAGCTTTGGCAAGGATCATAAAGGTGTCATCTTCGACGGATTCCCCCGCACCATTCCTCAGGCCGAGGCCCTGAAGAAGATGCTGGCAGAGCGCGGACACAGTGTGGCAGCCATGATTGAGCTTTATGCCCCCGAGGACATCCTCATGGCGCGTCTGCTCAACCGCGGAAAAGAACAGGGACGCAGCGACGACAACGAGGAGACAATCAACAAGCGTCTCGCCGTGTATAACACCCAGACAGCTCCCCTCATCGACTGGTACAAGGCCGAGGGTCTTCATCACTATGTGAAGAGCTACGGAGTGCTTGAGGAAATCTTTGCCGACGTATGCAAAGTGATTGATTCGCTTTAATAATTAATAAACCAATACTGTCCTCCATTGACGCCAAAATGCGTGTCAATGGAGGTTTTTTTATTTTTAGTTCTTTTCTTTCCCCGTTTTCTTGGTATTATCATTTTTTTTATGTACTTTTGCGGCAAGATTGCAATATTAATATAAATTGCCGAGAGTATGAGCAGATTCAGATACCCTGTGGATACCGACCAGTTTCAGCGTATTCGTGAAGATGGTAAGGTTTATGTCGATAAGACAGGCATGATGTTTGAGCTTGTCGATAGATATCAGTATGTCTTCCTCGCCCGTCCCCGTCGCTTCGGCAAGTCATTGTTGTGCAATACCTTCAAGGCTTATTTCCAAGGGCAGAAGAATCTCTTCGAGGGCCTGAAGATAATGGAGTTGGAGAAGGAATGGAAGACCTATCCCGTGCTTCACTTCACCATGAGCGGGTTGAAGAACCTGAAGATAAGTGAAGCGAAAGAAAAACTGGAGTTGTTTATTAGTGACTATGAAGGGGTATATGGACGAAATTCATTGGAGACCTCGCCCGGAGCTCGTTTCCGTGGCTTAATCCATCGTGCCTGTGAACAGACTGGTGAGAAGGTCGTGGTTATTCTCGACGAATATGATGCACCGGCGATGCGCCTGCTTTATGAAAAGGAGCAGTTGGAAGAGATGCGCATGATGCTACGTGAGTTCTATCAGGTGCTGAAAGACGAAGGGGCATATCTCAAGTTTGTTTTTATCACAGGAGTAACGAAATTTTCTCAGATGAGCATTTTCTCGGAGCTGAACAACTTGAATCAGATATCCATGATAGATGAATATTCAGGATTGTGCGGCATTACCCAAGAGGAACTCGACACTTTCCTTCGCCCTTGCGTTGAGGAGTATGCCGGAGCATTGCAAATAACCACCGACGAGGCATACGCCTTGCTGAAGAAGAACTATGACGGCTATCATTTTTCCCGCAATAGCGAGGATGTGTATGCACCATTCAGTCTGCTGAATGCTCTGGACGGAGGCAATACCGACTATTATTGGTTTGAGTCGGGCACAACGACTTCGCTTATTGAGCATTTGCAACATTATCCCATAAAGACTGCATTGGAGTATGACGGAGTGGAAGTAGGCATTAATGAGTTCAACGTGTCGTGTGAAAACGCCTCTACTCCTATGCCGCTGCTATATCAGAGCGGTTATCTGACAATCGACTCGTATGACCCACTGCTGAAGACGTTTACGCTCCATTTCCCCAATCTTGAGGTAAGGGAAGGTATGGTCAGCGGACTGATGCCGTTGATTTTGAAGCGCAGTACTGCCGATGGCAACAGCCTGACCCGCAACATGGCATCCTCGCTGTTTAAAGGCAACCTCCCCGGAGCACTCACCGCCCTCCGTTCATACATTGCCAAGATACCGTATGACATTATCCCCAAGGAGGAATGGGACGACAAGGAAAGCCGCGAGTCGTTCTACAAACTCCTGATGTACATGGCTTTCTCCATGCTCAACTCCATCGTTGACACCGAGGTGAAAAGTGTTCTCGGTCGTGCCGATGTGGTGGTAAAGACAAAGAGCGACATCTACGTTTTAGAACTGAAAGTAGATGACTCCGTTGACAATGCCTTGGCTCAGATAGACTCAAAGGGCTATGCCATCCCTTATGAATCCGATGGGCGCAAAGTGACGAAATGCGGAGTGAGCATCTCTTCCGAAGCCCGCAACATCGTGCATTGGCGAGTGGTGGATGAGGAGGGAAATGTCATCGACGAGCAAATATTTTGACGCCTATCAATTTACTTGAATAATTGCGAGGATGTTTCCACCTGTTCCGCAACTTCCGCAAGGTTGGTGGTGGTGGTGGAAACGCATGAAGACAATATGATAATAACATACTAAAATACTGATTATATGGAACTTGATATGATGGAAGGTCTGTTTGATGATTTTGACATCATCACACAAGAGGAATATGGTATATTATATGACAATATATGGAAGAAATTGACGGTAGGTAAGGCCTTCGAAAGAATGCTGCCTATAGTTAATGGTTTTATTGCTGATTTTCCATATCCAGAAGATTTGCCTGAGGATATGAAAGATGAGTTTATGATGCAGCTAATAAAGAGCTTTATGTTTTTATTAGTGAAAGATCAGCTGATGACACTTGTTCATGATAAGAATCCCTCAAAAAAAATATATTCAATGGCGTCTCATCTCTATGATATGGCGGGCTTTATTGAAGAGTATAATATAGAAATCAAGGAGAAGGACCGCCCTATGCAGAATATGCTGATTTCGTTGTTTATGTATATTATTCTCTATTATCGTTTTCGCGACCAACGTATATACAAGAAGTATATCCTGCCACGTCTTTTCGACAATTTCAAGGACAAGGTATGTACCGAGGAGGGGCTGCCCGAGCTTCAGAAGATGATAGCGGCATTGCCTCCTCACGACGAGAGCGAAGCCGAACTTCAAAGAATGAAGAATATGCCCGAGGAAACTGTTAGGGAAGAACTTGTGAAGGCACATGAGAAAATCAGGGAACTGGAGAAACGCATCGTGGATTTGGAGGGTGAACTTAATGATGTCCATGTATATAATGATATGCCAGAGGAAGGGGCTGACGACGCCGGGAACGGTCGATTCTACAAGAGAAAAATGCAGTTGGGTATCATTAAATACTTGCTTAGGGCGATTGGAGCTGATATTACCAAGAACAAGGCGGCAGCGTCTATCCTTATATCCAACCTCCTTCACATATCCAACTATAAGGGTGTGCAGAAAATGCTGTCTGACTCACAATTTTATCTCCGTTCGGCCGACCATGGCGAGGCCTGTGCCGAGATGAATGGCATATTGCGAGAATTAGGTTCTAAACTCATGGTGGGTGTAAGAGTGTCTAAATCGGCAGAAAAAGACATTTATCCCATCAAGGACTATGCCGAACTTTTAAAAGATTATAAAGAAACCGGGAAATAAAGGTGTGGAATGTAGGGAGAACTATTGCATTCCACACCTCACGTTTATTATCTTTGCAGCGGAATTCCTAATCAGGGGTTCCGCTGTATCTGTTTTATTTATAAACATTAAATTATATGGTAATAAATGTCTTTAGCTTTTTCCATTCTCCGGTATGGAACAAGACCCCCGAGCGGACCATGAGTCTGGAGGATGTCTATCAGTATTTGACAGGAGGGCAGGCGGAGCAACGCACGCTCCGTCTGCGCTCAATCAAGGATGCCGCCGAGGCGAGGAAGTACAAGTCGCGAGCCTTCGACTATGTCACCTTCTCGGGAGTGTTCAACCGCTGCTGTGATGCCGACTTGGTGAGCCATTCGCAGTTGCTATGTCTCGACTTCGACCACGTGAAAGATGTTGCGGCACTTAGGCGCACACTCATTTCCGACTCGCTGCTTGTCACCCGACTGCTCTTCACATCGCCATCGGGCGACGGAGTGAAGTGGGTTGTGGAGATTGACACCCGTGAGGCTCCCCATCGCGAGTGGTTTCAATCGGTGAGCAACTATCTCTCGTCGCGCTATCATTTTGATGCCGACGCCAAGTGCGCCAATGAGTCGAGGGCTTGCTTCTTGCCTCACGACCCGGAATGTTATATCAATATGTCAAACATAACTAATACCTTATAAAAATTATGTCATCTACAAATAATTTGTTTAATCCCCAACTGTGGGCTGGCATCGGTATTGACGTCGAAACAGTAGTAGAACGTATCATTGCCAACGGGCGCGACATCACCGTGGGCTACGACAATTGGCTTCGTCTCGGCTTTGCCCTTGCCGACGGCAGGGGCGAGGCGGGACGCGAGATGTATCATCGCCTGAGTGCAATGAACCCTCAATACAAAGCGTCGGATTGTAACCGACAGTACGATGCCTGTCTCAAGAGTGCCGACCGTCCAGGTGGAGTCACAGTGGCAACTCTTTTCCAGATGGCTAAGGACGCCGGAGTGAATGTTTCCGCAAGGATGGTGGAACAGGTGGAAGTTGCGGAACAGGTGGAAACGGTGGAAATGGATACATTTCTAGACAAGGTTTCGCACGACGACCTGCCGCCCATCGTGCAGCGGCTTGTAGAGAGTTGCGACAATCTGCAAGAGGCCGACATGATGACCCTCGGTATGATTGTTGCAGCCTCGGGAGCCATGCCGGGGATATGCGGAGTGTATGACCGCCGCCGTGTGTATGCCCCGCTATATGGCTGCATAGTGGCTCCGCCCGCATCGTCAAAAGGAAGACTTGCCGCATGCATGAAGTTTGTCGAACCGATACAATTGGAGATACGCGAGGCCAATCTTCGTGAACTGGCCGACTATAAGGCGCAGATGGCTGAGTATCAGGCCCTCGGGCGCAAGGCCAATCCTGCCGACCAGCCGCAAGAACCGCCTTTCCGCTCGCTGTTCGTCCCTGCCAACTCGTCGTCCACCGCCACCTATCAGGCTCTCAATGACAACGGGGGCGAGGGGCTCACCTTCGAGACCGAGGGCGACGTGATGGCAACCACCATGCGTAGCGACTATGGCGACTATTCCACCGGACTGCGTGCCGCCTTCCACCACGAACCGATAGTGTATAACCGCCGCAAGGACAACGAGCACGTGGATATACAGGAACCGCGATGGGCTGTGATGCTCACGGGCACTCCGCATCAGGTGGTGAACCTTGTGCCCGATGCCGAAAACGGACTTTTCTCACGCTTCATCTTCTATAAGATCGACCGCAGGGTGGAGTGGCACGACGTGTTTCGTGACGACGAGATAATCATCGATGATGTCATACGGGAGCTTGGAGAACAGTATCTTCCGATATATCATTTGATGAAGTCGCGAAAGGCGTGCCCCGTGAAGTTCCGCCTCACGCCAGCACAGAAGCGCCGCTTCAATGCCTTCTTCATGGAGTTGCAGACGGAGCAGGCCAACCAGATTGGCGACGACATGGTGGCAAGTGTGCGCCGTCTCGGACTCGTGTGCTTCCGCATCGCAATGATTCTCACCGTGTTGCGCTCCGTAGGCAGCGAGTCGGTGGAGTGGGGCAGTGTGGAGAGAGTGGAGTGCGACGACCGCGACTTCACCACGGCATTGGAACTCGTAAATGTACTCGTTGCACACACTGCAATGGTGTATGCCACCTTGTTGCGACACGATGAGCCACAACAGGACATCCGCATGAGCGGCATGAATGACGTCCAGCGTTCGGTGTTCGATGCCATGGGGGATGAATTCACCACAAAGGATGTGATAGAATACACATCCAGTAGGAATATCCCACGCCGTACTGCCGAAAACATAATAGGCAGTTTCCTAACAAGATTTAGGGTGGCGACCAGGGTAAAGAATGGCTTGTATCGTAAAACCTCTATCGCAGTGTAGGTAGTGGATTGGTAGTTAGCAAATTCTGTTTTGCTAACTACCAAACAAATATTCACTCTCTACCCGATAATCTCTCGCCAACTATCAAAATCTGTTTCATCTATTAATCAAAAAAAATTAATACACAATGATCTATATAAAATTCCTAAAGTCACAATTGACAGGCAATATCTACCCCCAACAGGTGAATACCCGTCCGTTTACGGCTGACGACCTTGCCGACAAGCTCCGCGAGCGTTATGGTTCTATAGCTCCGAGTGTCATCGACGATGCCTTCCGTATCATCTCCGACCGCCTTGCCCAGGGGTATATCGTGAGTCTTGACCGTCTTGGCACGTTCTCACTGCGTCTTGGTATCGACAAGCCCGAGGCGAAGGATTTTGACGACGTGCGAACTCAGGACGTGAAATTCAAGGGCGTGAGATTTAATGTCGCCAAGAGGGTGAGGCGCAATGTGGAGAGACAGAGCATTCATCAGGTGAAGGACCCCGTCAGCAGAGTTTCCACCACCACCACCAGGTGGCGCGTCTTTCTGGCTCAGATGCTCAAGGACAGCGACAATCTCCAAAAGTCACTCGCCCAGCTCCCCGTCACCGTCTCCCTCTATCGTATGTACACCGGAGCCACCGACTACACAGCCCGTAAGGACCTCACCTCTCTCTGCGCCAAGGGCTTGCTTACCGACATTTCCACGGCGCACACGAAAATGTATCTGATAGTGTGATATCCAAGTAAGGACAGGATATAATTAAGAGTATTCTGTTAAAAAGTCGGAAATATTGGAAATTATCAGTATGCATCGCTCGTAGCAGGTCATGCTCTATGATTTCTATATTTTGTTAATTGTTCTATCAAATCTGCCACAAATAGTTAAAAATGATTGTTTGTGGCAGAATATAAGGGGTTATATTTTGCCACAAGTGGTATTTTTTATATCTTTGTGGCAAATTATAGGCAATTATGAGTATTATTATCGGTAGAAAACAGGAGATAGAAGAGCTGGAGCGTCACTATAACAGTGACCGTCCCGAGTTTGTCGCCATATATGGAAGACGGCGCGTGGGAAAGACTTTTCTTGTCAAGCAGACGTTTAAGGGAAGGATTACTTTTCAGCATACAGGAGTGTCGCCAGTGGATATGCAAGCCGAGGCAAATAGGATGAAATCGCAGTTGGACAGTTTTTATTATTCCCTTCTCAACCATGGCCTTGAGGGATTTGCTCGCCCCAAATCGTGGATGGAGGCTTTTTACCAATTGGAAAGATTACTTGATATGCTTGATGACGGCAAACGTCAGGTGGTTTTCTTCGATGAATTGCCATGGATGGACACTCCACGCTCGGGATTTCTTTCAGCCTTCGAGAGCTTCTGGAACGGGTGGTGCAGCGGTCGCGACAATGTCATGCTGATTGTATGTGGCAGTGCCACGTCATGGATTCTTGGCAATATATCCCGCAGTCGAGGAGGACTTTACGGTCGTCTGACATGCGAGATAAAGCTCATGCCGTTTACGTTGCATGAGTGTGAACAGTATTTTGCCAACGAATCCATTGAAATGTCGCGTTACGACATCGTGCAGTCATACATGATATTCGGAGGTATTCCGTATTATCTCAGCTATTTCTCCAAGGGATTGAGTCTCGAAGGTAATGCTGACCGCATACTGTTTGGAAGGAATCCCAAACTAAAGGATGAGTTTAACCGTCTTTTCAATGCCATTTTCAACAATCCCGAAGATTGTCGCCAGATTATCCGTCTGCTTGCCACAAGGCACAGCGGCTTTACCCGCGAGGAGATTGCCAAGGCTACATCTATCCCCTTTGGCGGCGGTTTGTCCGATACACTGACGGCATTGGCCGAGAGCGATTTCGTCATACGATACACCCCATACGGTGACAAAGCCAACCAGTTCAGATATAAACTGATAGACAATTTCTGCCTTTTCTGGTTAAAATATGTGGAAAACAATCAGTCAGACCAAAGTTTCATGACCGACAATGCAACCTCCGACATTATGCGCTCATGGCGTGGCATAGCCTTTGAGGAGACTTGCTGGCAGCATATCGACCAGATAAGGCAGGCTTTGCAGATAGCAGGAGTCAAGTCGTCGGTTTCTTCATGGAATATCCGAGGTGATGACGCGTGCGACGGATGCCAGATAGACCTTCTCATATCACGTGCCGACAATGTGGTAAATCTATGCGAGATGAAGTTTGCAGGTTCCGCATACACAATAGACAAGGACGAGGTGGCAAAGTTGCGTCATCGTATTGAGTGTTTGAAGGAAACACTTCTGGCTAAGCAAACAGTACATCTCACAATGATTACGACCTACGGCATAGCCCGTGGCAAGCATAGCGGAATAGTGCAGAAGGAGGTGACTATGGACGACTTGTTTTGTTAGCTTGTGCTGACTATTCTCCACCGCACACGCCAAGATGTATCTGATAGTGTGAAAATCCAAGCCAGAACAGAATGCAAACTAGGATTATTCTGTTAAAAAGTTGCAAATATGCAAAAATGGGGATATAAAGTTTGGACATTCTGCAAAAGAATTGTATCTTTGCAATCGGTAGCAGGCATATCTCTCCTGTGATGACTTGTAGAATATGGGCAGATATATAAATAAAGGTAATAATGCGTTTCGTGATATTGTTAACAGTGAATATGTTGACAAGACTTCACTGATACCGTTCATTAATTCGACGCTCAACACCGAGCGTCGCTATAGTTGCGTCACCCGTTGCCGACGTTTCGGTAAGTCGATGGCTGCAAAGATGTTATGCGCATATTACGACAAGTCGTGCGACTCGTGGGAGCTGTTCCGTGGATTGGAAGCTGAAAAGGACAAGTCGTTTGAGAAGTTTCTTAACAAGTACTATGTCATAAGCATTGACATGACCGACTTTACAACAAAATACCGTGGGGAACGGGAGATAGTGAGGCTAATCCAGCATGAAATTATGGATGATGTGGTGGAAGTTTTCCCTGATACCAAAATAAAAGAGAGGGATGACCTTATGGACATCCTCTATAGCATAAATGAGAGCACAGGCGACCGCTTTGTGATGATTATAGACGAGTGGGATGCCATCCTGCGCGAGATGGGAACGGATGAATACATCACGACATCATACGTTGACCTGCTTCGCCGCCTCTTCAAGGGTTCAGGGTCAAATGAGGTCTTTGCCGGAGCATATCTGACAGGCATACTGCCCATAAAGAAATACAATACCGAGTCGGCATTGAACAATTTCCGCGAATACTCGATGATTTATCCTGGCAGGATAGCTACATCTCTTGGTTTTACACATGCAGAGGTTGAGAGTCTGTGCAGGCAATATGGTATGGATATCAGGGAGATGGAACGCTGGTATGATGGCTATAGCATAGGAGATGAATCCCATATCTACAATCCGTATTCTGTAATGAGGGCAATAGAAGATAACAGTTATCGAAGCTACTGGACAACAACAGGAGCCTATGACTCAGTCATTACTTATATACAGATGAATTTTGACGGTCTGAAGGACGATGTTATCCGTATGTTGGCAGGAGAGCACGTAGATGTTGACACCACAGAGTTCTTGAATGACATGCATATTGTCAGGAGCAAGAATGACGTTCTCACAGTATTGATACATCTCGGCTATTTGGCATACGACCATGATAACCAGGAGTGTTATATCCCTAATAAGGAGGTGGCCGACGAGATGAATAATGCCATCAAGGCCACATCATGGGAGCCTTTGATAAAGACGATACAGAATTCCAAGAACCTCCTTTCTGCTACCATCTCGGGTAACGAGCAAGCCGTGGTTCAAGCCATCGACCTTGCCCATGACGAGCACACGAGCATCCTCTCCTACAACGACGAGAACTCGCTTGCCTGTGTATTGTCCGTAGCCTATATCTGGGCTAAGAACGAGTATGTCATCCATCGTGAGTATGCCACAGGCAAGGGCTATGCCGACCTTGTTATGATACCGCGCCGCAACGTCTCAAAGCCCGCCATCGTCATCGAGTTGAAGTTCAACCACTCGGCCGATACTGCCATCGACCAGATAAAGCGTAAGGAATATCCTGCGAAATTGGCCGAATACACTGGCGAGATATTGCTCGTGGGGATTAACTACAACAAGGATACGAAGCAACATACTTGCTTAATAGAACGGATGAAGTAATCTGTCTTCATTATTGTTTAATATTGTTAATGATTTGGACTTTCTAAGCCGGAGATTTGGTATTTACAACTATTCCTCTTAATTTTGCAGCAATAAAAAAGAATACGACAATGATAATAACTGTTGCAAATCCAATTTATGACTCGGTGTTCAAGTATCTTATGGAGGACAACCGCGTAGCCAAGACTGTGCTTTCTGCACTTCTGAAGAAGGAAGTGGTGGAGGTTGAGATGCGTAAGCATGAATACACCAACGGCACACGTGACAAGATTTCCATGTTCCGCATCGATTTTGGAGCGAAGGTGCGTCAGGAGGATGGTAGTCTTAAACTTGTGCTTATTGAACTTCAGAAGACTTGGCTTGAGACGGAAACACTTCGTTTCCGCCAGTATTTGGGTACCCAGTATGCCAATCCCGACAACATTCTTAAGGAGGACAATCCCAACGGCTATGGCATACCGATGATAACAGTATATCTTCTTGGTCATCGCGTGGGTGACATCGAGGAGCCTGTACTTTATGTGAGGCACAAGTCATACGACTATGACGGTAAGGAGGTGACCAAGGGTATGCCCGACCCATTTGTCGAGAGTCTTGTGCATGACAGTATTATTGTTCAGATACCATTACTGCATGGTCGCGTGAACAATCGCCTTGTTGAGGTGTTGAGTGTGTTCGACCAGACTAACAAGGATAGCAAAAACCGTCAGGTGCTGAATATTGATGATTCCGTATATGATGGTGATACCGAGATGCTGCATATACTGCATCGTCTTCTTGCTGCGGCATCTGATAGTAAGTTGCGTCAGGACATGAATGTAGAGGATGAATATTTTTCCGCAATTGAAACTCGTGACACAGCTATCATGAAGCGCGACCAGCGGATTGCAGAGCAAGACGCCCTAATAAAAAAACGTTCCGCCCAGTTGGAGGAGCAGTCCGCCCAGTTGGAGGAAAAATCCGCCCTGTTGGAGGAGCAGCGGATAGCCTTATTGGTTTCTGCTAAGGCGATGAAGACTGCGGGAATCCCAGATGAGCAGATAGCAGCTATAACAAAGATTACGATAGAAGAAATAAGACAGCTATAATATATTTTTAACAATGAGAATAGAGAGTCATCCCTTTACACCGTTCCTGCCCGAAGGGGCGAAGATACTGATGCTTGGCACGTTCCCTCCTGCCGAACATAGATGGTGCATGCCGTTTTATTACCCCAACTTCCAGAACGACATGTGGCGCATAATGGGTATCCTGTTCTTCGACGACAAGGAACATTTTATTGTTAAGGGAGAAAAACGGTTTGACCAGGGGATGATAGAAGACTTTCTCATTGAGAAAGGTATAGCAATGTATGACACCGCCACAAAGGTGGTGCGTACAAAGAACACTGCCTCCGACAAGGATCTTGACATTGTGGAGGAAACAGATGTTGAGGCTATGCTCGACTCCATGCCGCAATGCAATGTCATTATCACTGCAGGGCAACTCGCCACAATGACTCTGTGTCGCCGATTTGGGGTGAAGGAACCAAAGGTCGGCGATTATGCCGCAACCGAATATAAGGGTAGGCAGATACGAATCTACCGTATGCCGAGCAGTTCGCGTGCCTATCCCATGAAACCAGAACGCAAGGCTGAGCAATATGCCAAGGCTTTTCACATTTTATTATCTTAGTGTATGAAAAGAACAGGATTATTGATTGTCTTGGCGTTGATAACGGCAGTGGCATTGCAGGCTGCCAACGACAGTATAAAGCAACGGATTCTCGATAGCTACGTGCGCTACGGGGAGAAGTATAAAGGTTGCAGGTGGGAGTCGCCAAGTGCAACACTTTTTGCCGAGTTCAAGACAAACGGCAATCGCACCCGCTATGAACAATGGACATTCGGAAAGCGCCGACAACTGGCTGCCCTCGTGCTTGCCGAGAAGGTGGAGGGCAAGGGACGCTTTATGCCCGATATTGTCAATGGAATCATGAGCACATTGGAAGAGACATGGTGGGGAATACCGGCTCATTATGGCACTAAGATGATGAGACCCGAAGACCAGAATGTCGATCTCTTTAATGCCGAGACGGCAGGACTTATGGCATGGACACGACATGCACTGCAACAACAGATAGACAGTTTCTCGCCCTTTCTGTCGCAAAGGATAGACTCTGAGATAGAACGGCGAATGCTCATTCCTGCTTTGAATACCAACTATTGGTGGAAGAAGGCCTCGATGAACTGGAATCCGTGGATATGCTCAAACTGGCTTGCATGCGTCAAATTCTGTGAGCATGACAGTGTGAGGCGTGAGAAGGCTTTGATCCAGATTGCTTCTGCCATGAATGCCTTTGCCGATGGTTATCCAGATGATGGAGGATGTGACGAGGGACCTACGTATTGGGACCGTGCGGCGGCCTCGCTATATGAATGTGCAAGCATGATGCCCAATAGCCAATCATTGCCTGCTTCGTTTCTCTCGTCATTGAAGAAGATGGCTGCCTATTGCTATGCCACATACATCGCCGACGGATATTGCCTTAGCTTTGCCGACAGTCATGGCAACCGACTCGTGCAGCAGCCGAATGTGATGTATCCTTTTGCCCTGTATGTGGATGACCCGGTGATGCGTCGCTTTGCCAAATATATTGCCGTAGAGAAGGGATTTCTTGAGGATGCTGCAAGTTTATATGATAAAAGTGGCAATTATCCTACGCTCGGACGTGAACTGGTATTTCTCTCTCATCTCGACGAGTTTCTTGAAGAGAAAGCCGAAGAACCTCATCCCGCCGACACATGGCTTCATTCGCTTCAAATCATGACGGCACGCAGAGGGCAGATGTTTCTGGGTATGAAGGGCGGACATAACGACGAGAGCCACAACCACAATGATGTGGGTAGTTTGGTGGTATATGACAATGGAAAGCCAATCCTCATTGACCCCGGAGTGGGGGAATACACCTCGAAGACATTCAGTAAGGAGCGTTATACGATATGGACGATGCAGAGTGCTTATCACAATCTGCCGCAGGTGAATGGATTCGACCAGCACGAAGGTCGCAAATATGCAGCCCGTGATGTTAAATACTCCAAAGGCATGTTGTCGCTCGACTTAAGGGATTGTTATCCCTCTGATGCGGGCATTAAGAAATGGAATCGCACTGTTGCTATAAATAAAAAAGGAGTTGTCACTCTCACTGATGACTATCTCCTGGAGAAGGTTGTGTCGACAGTGCGCGAGATGTTTGTCTCGGCGGTATGCCCTGTCTTGGATGAGCAAAAGGGTGTCATTTCCCTTGGTTCATGCATACTAACCTATCCCAAGTCAAAGTGTGATGTAGATATCCAACCACTCTCCGACCGTCTCGACCCGATGCTTCGCTCCATGTGGTCCGACGGACTGTGGCGTATCGTCATCACGTCGAAAAATATGTCAACCAACGATATTCTATCATTCAGAATAACTCCAAGATTATAAGATGTGAGATACATTGATTATATCAATGACTCAAATTGTGAGAATTTCGGCATTTTTAACCGAATAAATTATGAGAATTTCGGCAAAAGAGCGTAAATTGTGAGAATTTCGGCATTTTTAACCAAATAAATTATGAGAATTTCGGCAGATTGTATATCTTTGCACTCAAAACAACTGATATATGGAAACAAAGGTGTTTAGACGCAAGCTATATGACAAGATGCTTCAATGGAAAGCTGAACGTGGTGGCAGCACGGCATTGCTCATTAAGGGCGCACGGCGTGTGGGTAAGTCAACCCTTGCCGAGACTTTCGCCAAAAACGAATATGACTCTTATTTGTTTATTGATTTCACAGAGGTGTCACAGGATATAAGGGATTTGTTTAATGACATATCCGACCTCGACTCTTTGTTTCTCCAACTACAGTTCAAGTTCCACACTCGCCTTTATCCTAAAAAGTCTGTGATTGTGTTTGATGAGGTGCAGAATTGTCCAATGGCACGTCAAGCAATAAGGAAATTGGTGAAAGACGGTCGTTATGACTATATTGAAACAGGTTCGCTGATGTCCATTAGGAAGAATGTGCAGAATATCCGTATTCCAAGCGAGGAAACTCGTATGACCTTGTATCCTATGGATTATGAGGAATTTAGATGGGCATTGGGTGACGAGGCGACCATTCCATTGCTAAATGACGCATTTGAGATGCGAAAAGGTTTAGGAGATGCCGTTACGAGGCAGTTGCTTCGTGACTTCAGATTGTATATGCTTGTAGGTGGTATGCCACAGGCCGTCAGCAAATATATAGAGACAAACGACTTGGGGGCGGTGGATGCCATTAAGAGGGAGATATTGGAATTGTATGCCGATGATTTCAGAAAAATTGACCCAACGGGAAAGGCTACAAAAATGTTTTATGCCATCCCCGGACAACTCAACAGTAATGCCACGAGATATCAGCTGTCGAGCGTTGTAGAGCAAGGTAAGAAAGACAGGGTGGAAGAAATCATACAGGATATGGAAGACTCACAGGTGGTTATGATTGCCCATCATAGCAATGATCCTAATGTGGGCTTGCCATTGCACGAGGATTCTGATAGATATAAAATGTATCTCAATGATACAGGACTATTCATCACCTTGGCATTCAGGGACAAGGACATAACGGAAAATGTCATTTATCAGAAATTGCTCAATGACAAGCTTTCGGCTGACTTGGGATATGTGTATGAGAATGTGGTAGCACAGATGTTGAAGGCTTCCGGTAACGAGTTGTTCTACCACACATGGCCAACCGAAAGTGGTAAACACAATTATGAGATCGATTTCCTCTTGTCAAGAGGCAGCAAGGTGTGTCCTATAGAGGTTAAGTCATCTGGTTACAAGACCCATGCCTCCTTGGATGCGTTCATGAAAAAATATCCGGAGAGGACAGCACAAGGCTATTTGCTATATACAAAGGATATGCGTAAGGACAGTCGAATCCTGTTGACACCTGTGTTTATGACAATGTTTCTGTAAAGGAAAACCGAGTTAAGTGCTTTGTCTTCAAGGACAATTTCTTTAAAGTATGCTAAAATATTTGGCTGTTCCACGGAAATGTCGTATATTTGCACATCATATTAACGTTAATAGATATATTAGACATTTATGGCAAAGTATAATAGAATACTTCTGAAGCTCAGTGGCGAGAGTCTTATGGGCAAGCAGAATTTTGGTATCGACCCTGAGCGTCTGGCTGATTATGCACGTCAGATCAAAGAGGTGAGTGAGATGGGTGTGCAGATTGGTATCGTCATCGGTGGTGGCAATATCTTCCGCGGACTGAGCGGTTCGCAGAAGGGATTCGACCGCGTTAAGGGCGACCAAATGGGTATGTGTGCCACTGTTATCAACTCACTCGCGCTGAGTTCGGCTCTTGGAGCTATCGGAGTGAAAACAAAGGTGCTCACTGCCATCCGCATGGAACCTATTGGTGAGTTCTACACCAAGTGGAAGGCTATCGAGGCAATGGAGGCAGGATATGTTTGTATCTTCTCTGCCGGAACAGGTAGCCCATATTTCACAACAGATACTGGTTCGTCGCTCCGTGGTATCGAGATTGAGGCCGACGTGATGCTTAAGGGAACCCGTGTGGATGGAATCTATACAGCCGACCCGGAGAAAGACCCCACAGCAACAAAGTTCAGCGACATCACATACGATGAGATTTACACTCGCGGACTGAAGGTAATGGACCTTACCGCCACTACAATGTGCAAGGAGAACAACTTGCCTATCTATGTGTTCAATATGGACATCGTGGGCAACCTCAAGAAAGTGATGGACGGAGAGAACATCGGAACGTTGGTGCATAATTAATTAGGAATTAGGGATTAGAAATTAGGGTTTAGGGATTAGGAATGGCAGAATCCAATTTTGTAGATTACGTAAAAATATATTGCCGCTCGGGTAAGGGCGGTAGGGGAAGCATGCACCTAAGACATGTGAAATACAACCCCAACGGCGGTCCTGACGGTGGTGACGGCGGTAAGGGAGGAAGCATCTATCTGAGGGGCAACCACAACTACTGGACATTGCTCCACCTGAAATACGAGCGCCACATATTTGCTGAACATGGCGGTAATGGCGGTCGCGACAAATGTCACGGAACCGACGGTAAGGATGTTTATATCGACGTGCCCTGCGGTACGGTGGTGTATAATGCCGAGACTGGCAAATACATCTGTGATGTGGCATACGACGGTCAGGAGGTACTACTGCTTAAGGGCGGTAGGGGAGGACTTGGCAATTTCCAGTTCCGCTCGGCTACCAATCAGGCTCCCCGCTATGCACAACCCGGAGAACCAATGCAAGAGATGACTATCATCCTCGAGCTCAAACTCCTTGCTGACGTCGGACTAGTAGGATTTCCCAATGCCGGAAAATCGACATTGCTTTCGGCTCTGTCGAGTGCCCGCCCTAAGATAGCCAACTATCCCTTTACTACTCTCGAACCCTCTCTCGGTATCGTGGCATATCGCGACCACAAGTCGTTTGTCATGGCCGACATACCAGGAATTATCGAGGGCGCAAGCGAGGGTAAGGGACTCGGACTCCGATTCCTGCGCCATATCGAGCGTAACTCCCTGCTGCTCTTTATGGTGCCTGGTGATACCGACGACATCAAGAAAGAATACGAGATACTGCTCAACGAACTCCGAAACTTTAATCCCGACATGCTCGACAAGCACAGGGTTCTTGCCGTCACAAAATGTGACTTGCTTGATGAGGAACTTATCGAGATGCTGCGCGAGACATTGCCTGACGACCTTCCCGTGGTGTTCATCTCGTCGGTGGCAAATATGGGACTCACCGAACTGAAAGACATTCTCTGGCAGGAACTCAACAGCGAGAGCAACAAACTGCAGAGCATCACCCAGGAAGACGTGATAGTGCATAGGGATAAAGATATGTCGCGATTTGCCGAAGAAATGGCAGCTGAGGGTGAGGATGAAGACATAGAGTATGTAGATGATATAGAGGACGTTGAAGACATCGAAGATCTTGAGGATTTTGAATACGAAGAGGGGGACGGTGATGATAAGTAGATATGAGATGGGGACTCCGCATCTCCTTGCCTTCTCCACTACTCGTCACGGTGGTCAGAGTAAGGGCGAATACTCCTCTTTCAACATCAATGAATTTTGCGGAGATGACCCTGCCGACATTGCCGCCAACCGTCGCCTGTTATGTGATGAACTGGGCATTGATGAGGCTCATCTCGTGATGCCCCACCAGACGCATGGAGTGGTGGTGAGGCAAATAGCTGAGGACTTCGTGCATCTTCCCGACAATATCCGCAAGATGATACTCGAAGGCGTGGATGCCGTGATGACCGATGTGAGCGGTATATGCATAGGAGTATCTACTGCCGACTGCATACCTATTATTATATATGACCCCGACCACCATGCAGTGGCAACGGTGCATGCAGGATGGCGAGGCACAGTGGCAAGAATAGCTGAGAAAGCTATTCAAGCTATGGCTATCACCTATCATTCCAAACCCGAACAACTGCATTGCGTGATTGGCCCTGGCATATCTCTCGACAACTTCGAGGTGGGACAGGAAGTATATGAGCAGTTTGCCGAAGCAGGATTCGATATGGACTCTATAGCCAGATGGCAGACGAAGTGGCATATCGACCTGAAGGAGTGCAACCGCCAACAGTTGGAGAGGATGGGGATAAAGCCCGACAATATCGAAGTGAGCCCTGTATGCACAATGGCAGACAACCATGACTTCTTCTCTGCAAGAAAACAAGGAGTGAACAGTGGCAGAATCTTCACGGGGGCTTTGTTAAATGAAGAATGAAGAATGAAAACCTTTCAAACTATATAATGAAACTTAGAAACCTGATTATTTTGGCCGCCTGCATAGTGATTATGACCTCGGCGGCGAAAGAAGAGTTTACTGCACTCGAAAAGCAGCAAATAAGTATTCCTACGCCAGGACTATTCGAGCATGCCGATGCATTCTCGATAGACTTTGGCGGATTCCGTTCGTCCGACTACTCCTTTCCTCTGCCAGTGGGAAAGGCAGTGGTGAAAAATAACAGCGAACTGGAGATAACAACCGACAAAGGAGATGCTGTAAAGGCAATGTTTGCAGGAACAGTGCGTATATCCAAGCATATCTCCGGTCATGGCAACGTGATAGTGATACGCCATGACAACGGACTAGAGACTGTTTATGCCCGAAATGCCGAGAATCTGGTGAAAGTGGGCGATAGGGTAAAAGCTGGACAAACAATCGCCATCGTGGGTGGTGAGGACCGACGCACATTCCTCACATTTTATATAATGGTGAATGGTGGTAAGGTGAATCCCGAAATAATCGTCCAACCCAAGAGTCACAAACTCACTCGCCGCACTCTCCTATGCAAGCGCAAGGGAAATAATGTGGAGATGAGTGTGGTAGGTGGCGACAAGAAGGACAAAAACAGGGAAGTGGCATTCTATCCCCTGCCAGGAGCAAAGGTAATTAGTGCCTATGGCCGACGTGGCGGAAGGACGCATACTGGTGTGGATATCAAGACAACTCCCAACGACAATATCCTTGCTGCTTTCGACGGTGAGGTGATAATGTCGCAGAAATATGCCGCATACGGCAATCTCATCAAGATACGTCATGAGAATGGACTTGAGACATGGTATAGCCATAACTCTAAGAACCTCGTGAATGTGGGCGACAAGGTGAAGGCCGGTCAAGTGATTGCTCTTGTTGGACAAACAGGACGAGCCACTACTCCACATCTACATTTCGAATTACATGTCAATGGTAATAGGGTCAATCCCTCTATGCTCTTTGATCATGCCACTAACTCGGTGAAGATGTCGGTATATAAGTCGTTCCTTAAAACGGGGAAATTCAGCAAAAAGTGATAAAAACATCTGATATATAGCATATTTTCTGTATAAAACTGCATTTTTAACATTTTTGTAACACGTATATCGAAAATTTTAGTTAAATTTGCACCCGAAATATTAAATAAAGGCGCATTGTCGCTTTTCGAGACTTAAATTTAACTAATAGGTATTATTTTTATGCAGAAGAAACTGTATGTTATGATTGCCGCTTTTATGCTGATGATTTCATCAGCAGTGGCACAGGTAACTACGTCTGGCATGTCGGGTAAGGTAAAGGCTGATAACGAGGATGTTATCGGTGCTACGGTGGAAGCCGTCCACACTCCTTCGGGCACACGCTACGTAGCAGTAACAAACACCAAAGGTCAGTTTAACATCAATGGTATGCGTTCTGGCGGTCCTTACGAGGTCACCATCAGCTACATTGGTTATGAGACCAAGAAGGTGAATGGTGTAGTACTCCAGCTCGGTGAGACTTACAACCTCAACACCACAATGAACGAAGACACTCAGGTGCTTGGCGAAGTGGTTGTTCAGGGTAAGGCTTCTAAGCTCAACATCGAGAGAATGGGTGCTACTACGAACATCACAAGCGCTCAGATGGCTGCCGTGCCAACTGTAAGCCGTTCTATCACAGACATGACTCGCCTCTCTCCCTATGGAGGTAACGGAATGACATTCCAGGGCTCTGACGGACGTACTGCCAACTTCACTGTTGACGGTGCTGACTTCAATCAGAACTTCGGACTCTCTGATGCTCTTCCTGGTGGAGGTAATCCTATCTCTATCGACGCTATCGAGGAAATGCAGGTGGTTATCTCTCCGTTTGATGTACGTCAGACCAACTTCATCGGTGGTGGTGTGAACGCTATCACTAAGTCGGGTACCAACACATACAAGGGCTCTGCCTATATCTATCACAAGAATGAGAACCTGCGCGGTGATGCCGTTGACAATCAGCAGATTCCAAGTGCACGCGAGAAGGACCGTCAGACTACATACGGATTCACTCTTGGTGGACCGATTATCAAGGACAAACTCTTTTTCTTCGCCAGTGGCGAGCTCGTGAAGACTCCTACTATCGCCAACCGCTGGATGGCATCGGAGAATGGTGTGGCTGATGCCGACAACTATATCTCTAAGTGTACTGTGGCTGACCTTAAGCGCGTTAGTGAGCATGTGAAGAACAAGTATGGTTATGACACCGGCTCTTGGGATAGTTTCCCCGCAGATGAGGAGAACTACAAGATTCTTGCACGTCTCGACTGGAACATCACCAACGACCATCACTTGGCACTGCGCTACAACCATACAAAGAACACTGCATGGAACGCTCCTAACTCAACATCTATGGATGGTGGCACTCGTTCGGCTTTTGCACGTATGTCACAGTATTCAATGTCGTTCGCTAATTCTATGTACTCAATGGAGAACATCGTTCACTCGTTCTCTTTCGACTTGAATAGCCGTTTCGGTGAGAATATCTCCAACCAGTTCCTCGCCACATACTCAAAGCTTGACCAGGTGCGTGGCACCAATTCATCTGAGTTCCCATTCATTGATATTCTCGACGGTTCGGGCGACATCAACAACTATATGGCTCTCGGTTATGAGCTCTTCACATACAACAATGCAGTTCACAATACTGTATGGAATGTGAAGGATGACGTGACATACTATATGGGCAACCACAAGCTTATGGCTGGTATCGGATTTGAGCACCAGATGGCTGATAACGCCTATATGCGTAACGGTACTGGTTATTATCGCTACAACAGTGTTGATGATTTCATCAATGGTGAAGCTCCTCAGGTGGTTTGTCTTACATACGGTTATAATGGTGAGACCAATCCTACTGCCAAGGTGCAGTATGGCAAGCTTGGTATCTACCTGCAGGATGAATGGAACGCCACTGAACGTCTGAAACTTACAGGAGGTATCCGTTTCGACACATTTATCTTCAACAATGGCGACCTTATGACAAACAATGCCATTAAGGATCTCGATTATTATGGTAAGAGTATTGATACTGGTAAGTGGCCTACAACAAAGGTTATTCTTTCTCCGCGTATCGGTTTTACATACGACGTTCTTGGCGACAAGACTTTGAAGTTCCGTGGTGGTACTGGTCTCTTCCAAGGCCGTCTGCCCCTCGTGTTCTTCACCAATATGCCTACCAACGGCGGTATGGTGCAGTATCAGGCTCAGCTCAATGCTAAGAACACAGATATGAGCCAGTTTGCCGGTGGTCTCGTTACTGATGCCAAAGGTCATGCAACTGCAGCTGCCCTTCGTGAGAAGCTGATTGGTATGGGTTATCCCGAGAACATCACTCCTGAGCAGGGTACAGTGCCTTCTTCTATTTGCGGTGTTGACCCATCATTCAAGATGCCTCAGGTGTGGAAGACCTCATTTGCTATCGACTACAACCTGCCCACATCATTCCCGATGTCGGTAACTGCTGAGTATATCTACAACAAGACTGTAAATGCAGCTATCCTGAAAGACTGGGCTGTGCCTTCAATGGCAGGATTCCCACGTCTCAACGGTGCTGACAACCGTGCTCTCTTCCCTGCCGGATTCCAGACAATGAAGAGTGCATACGTGCTTGAGAACACAAGCAAGGGTTACGGATGGTCGGCAAGTCTCACTTTGAACGCCCGTCCTATCGAGACACTCAGCCTCATGGCTTCTTATACTCACTCAATGGCTAAGGAGATGACCAGTCTGCCTGGTTCTAATGCAGCTTCTGTGCTCAACTACGTTACTACAGTGGAAGGTCCTAACAACATGCACCTCCACAATGCGGAGAACATCACTCCCGACCGTTTCATCCTCTCTGCTACCCATAACGACAAGCATGGCAACCACGTGAGCATCATCTATGAGGCTTATCGCGGTGGCTACAACTACTCATATGCAATGGTTAACGATATGAACGGCGACGGATACAACTACGACGCTCTTTATATCCCGACCGACGAGCAGGTGAAGAACGGTGAGTTCCGCTTCAAGACTCAGGACGATGCCGACCGCTTCATGGCTTTCGTTCACAAAGATGATTATCTGAGCAGCCACCAGGGCGAGTATGCTGAGTCATACAGTGTATATAATCCGTGGGTTCATCGCGTTGACCTCGGTTACAAGCACGATTTCTCGCTTAAACTTGGCAAGACCAAGCACACTCTCCAGCTTAGCTGCGACATCAAGAACGTTCTAAATATGTTCAACTCAAGTTGGGGCGTTGCCAAAATCATGAACACCGACTTCCAGGCAAGCGGTATAGGACGTATCCTCAAGTATGAGGGCGTTGACGCTCAGGGATATGGAGTATATTCTACTCCAGCCTCTATCAATGGCAACACCAAGACTTGGATAAAGAATCACGCCATCGGACAGTGCTGGTATGCTTCTGTTGGTATCAAGTATATTTTCAACTAATATAATAATAGAAATAATATGAAACTGAAATATTTCGTTCCAATGTTCATCATGGCTCTTGCCATGCTGACAAGCTGTAGCGACGATGAGGTCGTGACTTATCCTGATGGACTTCGCGTTTCTTCTTCTTATATGGCTTTGCCTGTTGAGGGTGGTACTGCAACAATCACTGTGGATTGCAATCAGAAATGGTCGGTCGATACGGTGGGAGCTTTCACAAAGAAGACTCCGTGGTTTGATTATAAGATTATTGAGGAGAAAGATTTGCTGCCAAAGCTTCAGATTTCTGCTGACGCAACACTTGACGGTCGTTCTACATCATTCAAGATTGTCGCTGAGAATGGTACTACCCAGATTGTCAATGTGATACAGGGACTCTCTACCGTTTCAACTGCCACTTGTGCAGAGGTGATTGCTGGTCCTGACAGCAAGACATATAGAGTGAAGGGAGTTTGTACTGGTATTGCCAATACAACATACGGTAACTGGTATTTGAACGACGGCACTGGTGAGATTTATATCTATGGTACTCTCGACAAGAATGGTGCTACAAAGAACTTCTTGAGTCTCGGTATCGAAGTAGGTGATGAGATTACCGTTGAGGGTCCGAAAACTACTTACGGCTCTACCATTGAGCTTGTTAATGTGACCGTCATTGCAATCAACAAGTCGCTCATCAAGGTTGACTCTACTTATGTAGGTGGTGTGGCAAGCAACGAACTGCCTCTCGAAGGTGGTGAACTCACAGCCTATGTAACCTGCAAGGGTCAGGGCGTG
The DNA here is from genome assembly GCA_022771625.1 of Prevotella sp. Classification (GTDB taxonomy): domain Bacteria; phylum Bacteroidota; class Bacteroidia; order Bacteroidales; family Bacteroidaceae; genus Prevotella. Next base: position 4,825 of record JALFCW010000064.1, on the reverse strand, counting down.
ACTGTCGATATTCCCGAGGATGCCAAGGAGTGGCTATCTATTTCCGCTATCAAGAATGGTGGCTCTGAGGTTGTCTTCAAGGCAGCTCCTAACACAGGTGGCGACCGCAACACTACCGTTATCTTCAAGACCACCGACGGCAAGAAGGAATACAACTCTCAGATGGCAATCGCCCAGAAGGGTGCTATTGTTCCTCTGACAGTGGCAGAATTTAATGCCAAGGAGGTTGGCGATGTACAGTATCGTCTCACTGGTCTTGTAACCAAGGTGGATGATGCTGCCGCAGGTAAGTACTATATCAGCGACTACACAGGTCAGGTATATGTTTATAAGGCATCTGGCGAAGTCTCTCTTAATGATGTAGTCACTATCGTTGGTAAGCATGCCGAATTTAAGGGTACACCTCAGGTGGGTAGTGGAAAGCTCGAGGAAGTATGTGCCTCTGCTGAGCCTATCTCACTTGCCGACTTCAATGCCGCTGCCGACGACAATGACAAACTCTATGTCCTCACAGGTAAGATTGTCGAGATTGTCAACGACAAGTATGGCAATGTGTATATTGAGGATGAGAACGGCGAGAAAGTTTATCTTTATGGAGTATATGGTGACTGGACTGGTGAAAACAAGAAGAATTTTATCACTGACAACGGCATTGCCGTAGGCGATGAAATAACTGTAGTGACCATCAAGACATCACATAATGATGCTCCTCAAGGCAAGAACGCTGTTTGCTTCGGAGTAAAGAAAGCCAACTAATAAGGAAATAATATTTGTTCGGCGGTGTCCCGAAAAAGGGATGCCGCCGTTTTTTTATAATACAATTACTATTCCAATGAAAAAATATTATTGTTCGCTTTTTGCTCTGCTCTTTGTTCTTGTAATGGGAAGTTGTAGCAGTTCAAATGACAATGAAGATACACTACAACCAGGTGGGGGGACGGACACCCCGAGTGCTGTAAATGGTGAATATATCAATGAGACATTCGTGGCTACCTTTGGTTCGTTTACAGTGAAAACTATCAAGGGAACACCATGGGTGATTGATTATAGTTCGGCTAAGGCTACAGGATATGATAGTGGTACTAAGGCAACAACTGTGTCAGACAGTTATATAATATCTAAAAGTATCGATCTTTCCAAGTCAAAGGGTGCATATCTGCAGTTCCAGTATATCTTGCGTTATTATACTAATGTTGGTGCTCCATATGCTGACCTTTCAGACAAAGTGCTCATAACAGACAATTATACTGGTAATCCTTCAACTACTAAATGGAATGACATTACGGGTATGTTGGTAGAAGGAAGTAATTGGGATAAATGGTACGACTATGGAGTAAGTATTCCCAATGACTTTATTGGCAAAAGCAATGTGGTCGTGGCATTGCATTATCAGTGTGGAGAGAAATCCGCTACATGGGAAGTGAAGAATTTGTTGATGAAAGAGGGAAATCTAAACATTGCTGACAATGGACTGGTTTCTGGATCAGGAACTGCTAATGCCAACAAGAATACATCTGAGGTCAATGAAACTTCTCGTCTGGAATTCCCCAAACTCATGGGAGGCAACAGTAAGTTGATTGTCCATAGCACATCCGACTCCTATGGCGTGAACTACTCAGTGGAGTGGGATGTGGATAAAATGTCGCAGAGATGGTCGTGCTATCAACTCTACAATGGATTTGGTGGAAATGTAAGTCGTTATGATGATGGATATCCTTTTGATCCAGAACTGAATGACGGCGAATATCTTGACCGCGACTATTTCAAGGGCTCTGGTTTCGACCATGGGCATATCTGCCCCTCGGCCGATCGTCTATATTCGACTGAAGCAAATAAGCAGACTTTCTACCTCACTAACATGCAGCCGCAGTACAAAAAATTTAATGCCGGTGTTTGGGACAAAATGGAGGAGCGTGTACGCAGATGGATAGCCTTGTCACCTGTCTCCGACACATTATTTGTTTGCAAGGGAGGTACTATTGACAATGAGGCTTATATCCTCAAGAGAATAAGCAACAAACTTATCGTCCCCAAGTATTTCTATATGGCTCTGCTCTATAAGGCTCCCTCTGGATATAAAGCCATCGCCTTTTGGGCAGAAAATCTGGATGAAGACAAAAGTAACGATGACTTGCGCAACTATGTCATCTCAATTGATGACCTTGAACAACGCACAGGCATTGACTTCTTCTGCAATCTCCCAGATGACATAGAAAACAAGGTAGAGTCAAACTCCTATACGCAGAGCTGGACGTGGTAAATCCTAAGATAATCCCTCGTTTATCCTTCATTCATGGACTTATCTCCAATCGAAGGATGAACGAAGGATGAACGAAGGTTGAACGAAGGATGAAAGAAGTGTCTTTTCCTGATTTTGCTGATTACATTACAATTACAGCATTACAATAATATGCATAGGTTATTGTAATGCTGTAATTGTAATGGTATTATTTTTTGTGGGCAGATTATTATTCCGCAATAATCTCCTTGGCTCTCTCAAGGGCAATGTTGATATGGCTGCAGATGTTCTCCTCGCCTATCAACTTGTAGAAATCTGCTTTCTGCAACTGTGAGTTGACTTTATCGTTTACTCCGGAAAGAACTATGTGTATGCCTTCTTTCTTGCTCATTATGCAGAGGTTGGTGAGGTTGTGAATACCGGTTGAGTCAACAAATGGCACCTTTCTCATTCTTATTATTCTCACTTTAGGACGGTCGCCGAAGGAGGCCATGATTTCCTCAAAGCGGTTGCCGGCTCCAAAGAAGTACGGACCGTTAATCTCATACACCTCAACGCCTTGAGGGATGGTGAGATGCTCCAGATTACCTGAACTCAACTCGCTCTCAAGGTTGGGGTCGATCTCATCGCTGATAACTTTGACATCGGTAGTCTCTGACATACGGCGCATGAAGAGAAGACAGGCAATGATAAGTCCTACCTCGATGGCTACCGTGAGGTCGAAGATAATGGTAAGGAGGAATGTGATAATCAATACCGTAACGTCGCTCTTGGGATTCTTCATCAAGGCAAGGAATGAACGCCAACCGCTCATGCCATAGCTCACAACAACTAATACTCCTGCAAGGCAAGCCATCGGAATATACTGTGCCAACGGCATGAGGAACAGGAATATCAGCAGAAGTACTCCGGCATGGATGATACCTGCTATTGGCGTGCGACCTCCATTGTTGATGTTAGTCATCGTACGGGCAATGGCTCCTGTGGCTGGGATTCCGCCAAAGAGTGGAGACGCAAGGTTGGCTACTCCTTGGGCAATAAGTTCTGTATTGGAATCGTGATGATCGCCGATTACACCATCTGCCACTGTGGCGGAAAGAAGACTCTCAATCGCTCCGAGGATAGCAATGGTGATAGCGGGCGACACAAGTTGCTTAATGGTTTCCCAGGTCATCGCGGGAACATGGGCTTCGGGTAATTCGCTCGAAATCGAGAACCTGTCGCCGATGGTTTCTATGCTGCTCACTCCGGCAAAGTTCTTCAGCAGTAGTGCCACTACAGTCATAAGGATGATGGCTATAAGCGAACCTGGTATCTTCTTGCTGAACCGGGGAGTGATGGCTATTACAACTACACTGGCTATACCTATGATGGCTGTCCACATGTCGGTGGTGTTCATATTTTGAATATAAACAATCCACTTTTCAATGAAATCTGCCGGTACACTTGTCAGTTGTAGGCCAAACAGGTCTTTTATCTGTGTGGTGAAAATTGTTACTGCTATACCGCTCGTGAATCCAACTACGATGGGATAGGGGATATACTTGATGATGGTGCCGAGGTGGAGAAGACCGAACAACACAAGGAATATTCCCGCCATAAATGTGGCAATTGCCAATCCTTCGATGCCATATTGCTGGATTATACCATATATTATTATAATAAATGCACCTGTAGGACCGCCTATCTGCACCTTACTTCCACCTAATACGGATATTATCAGTCCGGCTACAATGGCGGTGATAATACCCTTTTCGGGTGTAACTCCTGAGGCTATACCAAAGGCGATGGCAAGCGGAAGGGCTACAATTCCTACTATAACTCCGGCCATAAGGTCGGTCATAAAACTCTTTCGATTGTAATTCCTCAGGGTGTCGAGGAGCTTGGGTCTGAATTCTAATGCTTTCATTTTATAAACAAATCTCACTTTTCATTATTTCTTGGTGCAAAGGTAGTGAATAAATATTAATTGTACAAGCTTTATTTCTCTTTTTTATCAATTGTGTGCGTTAACTTGATTTATTTCTGCTAAAAAACGTTTCCTTTTTTAATAATTCTATTTCTGTGCTTTATTATGCGAGGCTAATCTTTATATATTATATAATAAGGTGTAATGCAATTTAGTGTCGTATTTACACGTCTTATTTCTAAATTTCTGTTAAATTTCTAAACTTTTTCCTCAAAACATTTGGTAGTTTGAAAAATAGTGCGTACCTTTGCACCCGCTTTTGAGAACAACGCTTCTCACGAGCTAAAAAAGAAAGAGTTCTTTGAAAGACTTACATAAACAGAGAAGTAGTACAAGAAGCGAACTGCATTATTTATTTAGTGCAGTTTGGGTAGAAAGAAACGAACCGTCAATTTGTATTGGATTGAAAGTTTGCTTTATGCTTCATTAATTCTGGAGAGTCATCCTATAAGACAGAACAAACAAGAAATAAATAATTTACAATGGAGAGTTTGATCCTGGCTCAGGATGAACGCTAGCTACAGGCTTAACACATGCAAGTCGCGGGGCAGCATTTTCCTAGCTTGCTAGGGAAGATGGCGACCGGCGCACGGGTGAGTAACGCGTATCCAACCTTC
>JALFCW010000046.1 GCA_022771625.1 Prevotella sp. | reverse complement strand
TATTCCACAGATAAAGCCATGGCGCCCACAGGCCTCCTTCCTCGTATGGCTCGACTGTCGCGCCCTTGGTCTCAACCACCAGCAACTCGTTGACCTCTTTGTAAAGCAGGCTCATCTTGCCCTCAACGACGGAGAGATGTTTGGCACCACAAATAAGAATCTTGTTTTTACACGCAGGTATTTACATGTCTTTGGTCATATTTCACGTATAATCCGGCGAGAACAGTGCCCGAGATGGAGTGATAGGCGCAACTGATGGCACAGGGCACCACGCAGAGGATAGCTTCGGGATTGCGGGCGAGGATATCGTCGTTGGCAAAGAAGGCGGTGGCAAGCACTGTTGCCATACCGGCGTTCTGCATTCCCACCTCTATAGATATCGTGCGCTTCTTGGGAAGTGAGAAATGGAAAAGCCTTCCCACGTTATATCCAAGAAGATACCCGAGGGTGTTATGGCAGAACACCACGGCAAGCATCAGCAAGAACAATCCCATACCGTGAATCATCAGTTGGGGTTTTACCTGCGACACCACTCCGCCCACTATCAAAGCAAGACACGTGACACTTACTCCCGGCATCATCTGTCTTACATCCTCATACCATTTACGGCTACTGGCATAGTGATTTACAAGGAATCCTATGCCCACAGGGATGATAGTGATTAGCAATATGCCTCGGAACATTCCGAGGGTATCCACCTCTATCCTTGTGTCGGCAAGCCACCACACCAACAATGGTGTCATCACGGGTGCCAACAGTGTGGAGGCAGTGGTCATACCCACCGAAAACGCCACGTCGCCCTTACACAGAAACGACATGATATTGCTCGACACACCACCAGGGCAACAACCCACGAGAATGATACCGATGGAGAGATAGGGATTGAGTCCGAACACTTTCGTAAGAGTAAAGGCCAACAAGGGCATGAGCGTAAACTGCGCGCAGGCACCTATGAAGATGTCCCATGGCCTGCTGAACAATATCCGAAAGTCCTCCGTCGATAGGGTCAGTCCCATAGTAAGCATTATCACTCCGAGGATGACGCTCGACACGTCTCCCCTCACCCACCCGAACACATCGGGCACAAGAAAAGCCAAAACGGCAGCGGCTATAACGTATGTAGATGAGTGTGAAGCCATCCATGCACTCACCTCTTTCACTATTTCTTTCATTATCGTCAAAAAAACAGCTGCAAAGGTACTAAAAAGATAGGAAACATCTACCGATTTAACGTAATTTTAACATAATTACTTATGACAAGTGATAAAAACAACAATTAGTTTGGAAATATGAAATAAAAGTCGTAAATTTGCAGCGCACATTAATAAAGCATCATGGTTATGGAAGAAATGACTGTAAAGGAAGAAGCTAAGAGAATACCTTATGGTATGATGAACTTCGTGGCTGTACGCGAGGACAACTGCTATTATGTCGATAAGACAAGGTTTATTGAGAAAGTGGAAAAAGCCAACAAGTACTTTTTCTTCATCCGCCCCCGACGTTTCGGAAAGAGCCTCACCATATCCATGCTTCACCACTATTACGACATAAACGCCGCAGATAAGTTTGAGCGACTGTATGGCGACCTCTATATTGGCAAGCACCCGACACCCAATCACAACAAATATCTCATATTGTATCTAAACTTTGCGATAGTAAATGCCGACTTGGGCAATTACCGCAGTGCGCTGGATGCACACTGCAATACACGGTTCAATTCATTCAGCGACACTTATGCAAGTCATTTATCCAAAGGATTTAAGGATGAATTGAATAAAAAGAACGGTTGTGTGGAGCAGTTGGACTATATATACAATGAGTGTGACAGGGTAGGACTGAAGATTTATCTCTTCATCGACGAGTATGACCACTTCACCAATCACATCCTCTCTGATGCCGCCCGTCTTGATGAATATAAGGGAGAGACGCACGGCACTGGCTACCTGCGCACATTCTTTGATACAATAAAGTCGGGCACTTATTCGAGCATCGAGCGTGTCTTCATCACCGGTGTCAGTCCTGTGACACTTGATGACCTCACCAGCGGATTCAACATCGGTACCAACTACTCGCTTTCCAATGGTTTCAACGAGATGGTCGGATTCACCGAAGAAGAGGTGCGCGAGATGCTGACATACTATGGCCAGCATTATGAGTTCAACCACACCATTGATGAACTCATAGAGATTATGAAACCATATTACGACAACTATTGTTTCGCCTTAAAGGCATACGGTAAGACTACGATGTACAACTCCAATATGGTTCTCTCGTTCCTTTTCAAATATATAGATGAGGGATGCGAGTTGCCTCAGCAGATGCTTGACGGTAACATCCGCGTTGACTACAACAAACTTCGTATGCTCATCCGCAAGGACAAGGAGTTTGCCCACGATGCCTCAATCATACAGACATTGGTGTCGAAAGGCTATGTGACAGGGGAGCTGAAGGAAGGATTCCCCGCTGAGGATATCGCCAACAACGACAACTTCCTTAGCTTGCTCTACTATTTCGGTATGGTAACAATTGGCGGGTTCTATCGTGGAAAGCCCAAGTTTGTCATTCCCAATGAAGTAGTGCGCGAACAGGTATATACATATCTTCTTGACAACTACCACGACAACCATCTCTACACCGACAAGGACAAGCTCAGCCTTTTGGAGGAGAACATGGCATACGACGGTGAGTTTAAGCCATTCTTCCAGTTTATAGCCGACAGCATCTACACCTTTGCCTCGCAGCGCGACCGCCAGAAGGGCGAATCGTTTGTCCACGGCTATACACTCGCACTTACGAGTCTGTGTTGCTACTACCGCCCCATCTCCGAACTTGACAACCAGAACGGCTATGCCGATGTCTTCCTCCGCCCACGTTGTGAGATATACAAGGATATGGAACATTCATATATCATCGAATTGAAATACCTAAAGAGCAATGCCTCGGAGACAGAAGTAAAAGCTGCCTCAAAGCAGGCCGAGGCCCAGTTATGCCGCTATGCCGATACGGTGAACGTGAACGACAACATCGGACACACCACCCTCCACAAGGTGTATGTGGTATATAGCGGTGTTGAGATGGTGGCATGCGATGAAGTGGATGAGAGTTTATAGTTCTGATATCGAAATATTAAGCAAAAAAGAGATGGCTCAAAAGGTATGAGCCATCTCTTTTTTACTATATACATTGCAGTGAACTATTACTTTGAATAATCGTTCTCATTCCTTTTCGTCACTACAACCTTTTTTCCGTCGATGATATATACACCGCTGCGGTCAATGCTCTTCACCTTCTGGCCAAGGATGTTGTGGATAGACTTCGATGTCGGTTTGTCATATATAACCGAGTTGATGCCTGATATTCCTCCAAGATGGAATATTTGCGGCAGTGCAACAGAACCAATTATGTCGGCCGTGAACTCTGCTTTCTCCTCGATTTCATATGCCGACCCCGACTCCGTGTCGAAGGCAAAGAAGTCTACATCGGCTTTATCACCACCATGCACCATAAGGAACACCTTATCGCCGATAGTCTTGCCGATACCACGACATTCACCGTCAACGAAAGCTGCTACAACGTATTTGCCATCATCCGACTTCAATTCATTGGCATACAGTTCAGCAGTAACGCACATTACATTAGGATACTTACGCACATCGACACTCCATGGCAACTCTATTTGCTCTCCTGCCTTCGCCATCAAGGCCTTGGAAGAATGGACGCTCAAAGTGTTATAGATGAATTCCTTGTCTGATGCAGACTTCATCAGATAACCCTTTCCGGGAGCCATCACATTGAGAGTACCGATCCATTTCTCACCATCATACTGTGAGAATCCGTCGGTGATGTTGACCACAAAGTCGCCAACCTCTGAGTTCATACCAACCAATGCATTGTCAACGGTCAATCCCACGCTAAGAGGATAACCTATCCAGTTCCAACCCGCCTTCAAGGAGACTGGTTCAAGATAGGGATTGAACATGTCACCATCAAGCTTCAGACTGCTCTGAGCTGACATATTGACCTTGATACCATCATTTGCGCTAACATCATTGATATTACCTGTGAATCCTATCTTCGGGTCACGATAGATTTCGCATGTCTGGGTCAACACACGTTCTACATAATCCTGCTGAAGTTCCTCAGAAGTCAAGTCGGCATAGCGGTTGTGGGATATCCAGTTCCAACCCTTCTCCAACGGAATCTGAAGGTCAGTCTGGCGGATAGTATAGATATAGGTTGCGATGTTGCTCTCATCACCCTTCTCTCCTACAGCCATTGCCTTCAGCGTCATGCCCTTGGATACAGTTATCGGCGTACCCTCATATTTGATTGCACCTGCATCACACGGACAACTGCCATCGGTAGTGTAGTAGATGGTGACACCAGAAGTAGGACAAGACAACGTTACACTCGATCCCTTGAGCAGTGCCGAACCGGAGGCAACTGAAGCTACAGGACTGTCAGGTATCAGCTGTTCCTGTTCCACGCTTACCATAGTAGTGGCACTGAGGTCATATCCATCCACAGAATAAGTAATAGCGGCAGCACCGGGCAGTTCTCCGTTAACAGTTAGCGAAGCCTTTCCTTCACTGTCAAGAGTAAGTTCCTCAACATCCGTTGACAGAATCATTGATGAAGAAGACTTCACCTTTACGGTTTTGCCTGCGGAAGCCACGGCAGGAAGCACCTGCACAGTCAGCTCACCTGAGTTACCATATACTACAGAAGCATTTGATTCACAAACGATTTCACGAACCTCTGGTTCAATAGTGAATGTCTGCGAGAAGTCATCCTGCATTCTGATGCCAGCATAGCTCTTCACCCTGTTGCTTACCATCAATGTAATCTCAGTGGCATCGAAAGGAGCGGCTGCATTGAAGCGCACCTTGGAGGCGTACTTCTCCTCGTTGCCCTCATAGCTTACCTCTTCATTCAGCAGTTCAACAGTTCCCTCAACGGCAGTCTCACCTGCCATCACGCGAATATTGTCAGCAGTAAGCAGTTCAGGCATCATATACTTGTCGAACTCCATCTCCACTGCATCCTCGAATGCGCGTGCCGACTTGACTGTAGGCTGCACATTCTGCTTCATCGCGATATTGATATCAAGCTGTGGAGGAGGCACGGGCAGCCACTCAGAGTAAGTAGTCTCATAACCTTCCTTTTCGAACTTAACCTGCCAGAGACCCTGCGGAACATCCCAACGATAGTAACCATTCTTGTCAGTAAAAAGAGGATTCTCCTGAGCATATTCTGAAGCATCCCATTTCACGATGTTCTCGTGCTTATCACCGTACATATCTTCAATTGTTTCTTTGTAGTAACAAGTTGCTGTCACTCCTTCAAGACGGTTTGAGAATACACCTTCATAGACATATCCAGAGGGGTCGATTCTTACATTATCATTAGGACATCCTGAACCATTTGAGCCACCACTATTGCCACTATAGCCTCTACCATCGCCGCCACCATCGCCGCCACCAGAGCCACCATCGGGGCATGGAATTTTTCCGTCGCAAGGTTTCCTTTTACATAATATGTATAAATCTTGGTAGCGTTTTTCAAATTTGCCATATGCATTGTTATAGCGGTTATTAAAAATTGCTTCAGCTGCCAAATTTGCTACAAGAACAGCAATAGCTGCAGCAATAGCCGTAGATGAAGTACCACCAGAAGGAATCAGTCCAGCAATACCTCCACTAATACCTGATACCTCTGCAATATCAGAAATAAGTTTCGCGACATAATATCCCCCTGTAATATTTACCCATCCATTAACGTCTTTACGTAACTTTGATGCTGCAGATTCTGCATTTTCACATGGAGGTTCGATAATATCACGTAAATATGTCATTTTAGACACTTTATTAATACCTTCCCAGGCATCCATTCCAAGACTAAATAATGAGAAAGCTTTACCTGCTACCTTACTGGTAGTACTCATCCCACTCATATACTGCTTAAGATTCTTTTCAATCCAAGCTGCAATACCATCATTTCTCTTGATAGCTTTGGCATATTTTGCCATGTCGCTTTCAAGTTTTTTTATCTCACTATTGCTTAAACCATCCAAATAACGAGTCGCATATTTCTTCTGAGCCTCTTCAAGCAATGTTCCATTGGTCTCATTCAACTTATAAAGTCTGTCAACGACACCATCAAGTAATCCTTGTATTGTAGAAACAATCTTATTTAGCGTTTCACCAAGTTCTCTTATCTTTCCTGCCCAATCAGTATCTTCGCCATTTGCCCTTAAAGCTCGTGCAAACAGAGTATTATATGAATTGCCTATAATTTGCATATTTGACTCAAGGTCTACAAATCTCCAACCTGATTCGTCAAAACGCATATAATAGCATGTGCCATCAGTCTTTACTACTTTCTCAAAACCATCTGCCAGTAATGTCTCTTCACTTACGCCATCAGCTTTTAATACAGAAACACCCTCCATATACTGGCTAACAATACTATGATCATAAATGTCAGCATTAAGGATGTTATCATATATACAAGACAATGAATCTTCATATAATTGACTTTCATTTAGCAATTCTTGTAATGTTGCATCGTCAAGTTTTGGCTTTGTCAAGTCTGTGTCCGCATATCCTATAGATGATAACAATGATTGTAGTAATTGGAACGCTTTGGAATCATCATTATCTGATACAGCCAGTTCCCATTCTTCATATAATTCATTGAATTTTCCGACGTTTTCAACAAGTTTTGTTTTGCTATTATCAAAAGAATTAAATTCTTCATTAAACATCTCAGAATCCAAAACTGGTTCAGAAGCTGCATCATAATCTACACTTACATTTACAGGATAGTATCCATCATTTCGATTGCCCATATCCAAATTAGCAATCCATACTCCCTTTTCCTTATTATATTCTGGATTAAGTGATACAATCTGTCCATTAGCTGCATGAACATATAGCACCACATTGGAAATGCGTTCTGGGTCATTTACCGTAAAATCAACAGTGTAAGTAAATACCTTCTTCGGATAATAAACCGTCCATTGATTGGGTTTCGTTGATGGATTTTGGAAATCAAATACAGACTCGTATGTAACTCTCATCTCTGGATTCCAATGATACATTATAACTTTTGAAACCTGAATGGCTTTCTCGTCGTATGTACATTCGATAATCTTTGATGTTAAATCCAATCCAGATTTGGTCTTTACTTTAGCGCAAATACTATGACTTGACAAATTATATGGGTTATTTAATTCAACTGTGGTTGCCCATATTCCATTAGCCATCGACGTTGTCTGTCCAATCAGCACGTCATTGTCGTATATATCAATGTCGGAAGTTCCAATAGCAGTTCCACTCACTGGTATAGTAGTTTTTGCTACAACAGATGGCACTTTTATCGACAAATCTTCTGCGGTATAATACGTTGAACCAATCGGTTGCGTAATTGTTTCACCTTCAATGTCAAACTGAACAAGGGCACTGGGGGCATACTCTCCTCCAAGTGTCGGGATAATGCAGAAGCGGACACGGTCGGTGTAGCGAGCCATCGGGATGATGACACGGTTGCCGTCGAGGGTGTAACTGCTTGTAGAATTACCAACCATCACTGAGTTCTCAACGAAGGAGCATGACTCGGGAAGGTCAACAATGAGATTGACATTGCTTACCTTGGTTGAGTACGCTGACTTGAAGTCAAGATGACCAGTAAGAGTGAGGTAGTTACCTGCTACGATGCTCGTTTTGTTGACGGTGAATGAGGTGTTGTCGCCTGTGTAATACAGCTTGCTTTCGTCCAAGGTCGGAACCTCTGCTATAGATATAACTGTCAGCTTGCCGCTTTCTATTGTCACATTGTTCTGAGCATAGTCAACGTCTTTCGTCAGGCCTGTCTGAGGCAGCTGGCTCAAGTCATAGATAGTGTTGAAGAGTCGGCTGCTACCCATAGTGACAAGGGTATAGTTACCGTCAGCAAGAGCACTGACAGTAAGCGAGTTGCCACTATAGTCGTAAGTCTTTAACAATTTTCCATTTGCGTCATATAGCGAACCCACAACAGAGGAGTTTCCATTGGCAGCAAATGAAGACTTCAACTTGCCCAGTTCAACAATATCAAATGTGACATTAGCATGCTGTTCTGCATCTATAGTTGCCGTTGCCTTTACAGGAATAAACGCTGACGTACGGCTCGAAGCAGTAAGTTCAAGAACATCATTCTCGCTCACCTCTTCAAGCAGGACAATATTCGGATACTGCACATTGAACTGTGAGATGCTGCGGTTTTGGGTCTTGTTGAATATGGCGTAATCCACATTGTTGTAGTCACTATAGAAAGACTCAACAGTACCCTCCTCGCCCTCGTTGTCGGGAGACTTTGTATAAGTAAAACCAAGCGAGATAACAGCACCAGATATGGACTTCAACGAGACATCATCAACAGAAATGTTTTCGCCATCGGCATTCACAACATCACAATCCATCGTCTGACTGACATAGTCAGATGCAGCTATTGCCAATGATGTCGGCACACGGAACACCTCAATCGAGTATTGTCCCTTGGCGTCTGTCTTCACATTGGTCGTCTTGCTGTATTTGCCGCCAAATGTCTGAGAGGCACTTACCACTGCGCCTGATATTGCAGACTTGGTGGTCAAGTCAATCACCTTGCCACTCACAACAACTTTCTGCAATGGCGACAATATGCATACGATATTATTGTCGTTGTCAGTCACTGTGTATTCCGTCTGGGACGGAGCGGCATAAGCCAGAGCCAAGTTCTGCGACAATACTATATTATATCCTAATTTGTTGCCCGGAAGGAGTCCGTTTACAGAATAGGACTGAGCCAAATAATTGCCAACGGCATCTGTCCATGTTATCTGCGTGTCGGCAGTAACGTCTTTGCCTTCCGCATCCTTCACCGTCAATGTTACATTCTGAGGCAGTTGCAGCGACTCAAAAGCTATAGTCACATCCTCGTCTGCCACGTCAATAGCGTCAATCTTTCCAAACACATCGCCGCGCTGGTTGCGGATAACAGCGTTCCATGAAGTGTTGCGAATGATGTTGGCAAATGTGTAAGACGAGCGGTCGGTCATCACAAAGTGCATTCTCTGACCACTCTTCCTGTTGGTCAGCTCAAGCCACATCTGCGCATATACCGAAGCATCCGTTCCCTCGGGGAGGGAAATGGTCACGTTACGTATGTCCTCCTGGATAGGAAGGAATGTGAAGTTCTTCCATCCCTCGGCCTCCTGATACTGGGATATTGAAGACGCAGGAACATATACCACCAAACCATCGGGAATACCCGAGAAGGCATAGTCCTCCACTGCGGGTGGAACCATTGCATAGACGGTAAGCGAAGACAACTGCTTGCACTCATAGAATGCCTTATATCCGATAGTTTCTATTGATGCCGGGAGATAAATCGACTCCAAGTTGGTATAGTCAAAGGCGTATGAAGGCACAGTTGTGATACCTGTCACACGGCTGAGGTCGAGCAACGTGCAGTTAGTATAGTTGTTTGCAATACCAAAGTCGTTGTCGTTCATCTTTCCTGCCACGGTAATCATCGCCACATCATCGCGGCTGCTATTGCCAATGACAGTCGAAACGGCGTTGCCCAAACTACCTGCCGAGAAATCATCAACAATGACCTCACCAAGTTCCTTGTTCCAATAGTTCTTTCCAGGATTTGACGGCACAGGCGGGTCGTATTCAAACACGCCATACACCACACTGTTTCCGTGGGGAATGGTGTAGTAGAAGTTTTGGGCTGTGCTGAGCACCTTGCCCTCGCTATCCTCCCAATGCTTGAAATAATAACCCGTATTGGTGTAGGAATAGAATCTCACCGAACTACCCTCAGAGGCAGTGGTGGATGATGTATTGAACGAACCGCCACCCACTGGCTTACACTTCACCTGGACGGTATATTTCGTTGCCATCGAGTCGGGGTTGGCAGGTACCGACGGGTCATAATAGTAATTGGCGGTCAAATGGACATTGCGTCCGGGCATCGTATAAGAATAAGATGTGGAAGTGGAAAGAGTGTTTCCCTCCTCATCTGTCCATCCTGTAAAATGGTATCCCGTATTGACGTATGCCCTTAGCGACAAATTCGTGCCCTCTGTGTATGTACCGCCAGAGGTATTAAGACTTCCTGCACCATTAGGAGTAATGCCGAGAGTCAGCTTGTAACGCTTTGTCGTATCGGGCATTGCCGGATCAGAAGGCACGGATGGGTCATAATAGTATCTCGCCTGCAGAACCACGTCCTCAGCAGGCATTGTATAATAAAAACTGGCGGAGGAGGAAATGACTTCGTCGCCCTTGTACCATCCCTTGAACACATAGCCAGTATTGCCATACGCCCTTAGATATACACTACTTCCCTCGTCGTAATCACCGCCACTCGTATTGAGTGAGCACGCCCCGTGGGGAGTGGCTTCCACCTTAAGGTTATAAGCGGAAGCTACTGCCCATACGGCTTGCAACAAACATACGAACAGTAATCTTAGTGTTCTGTTCATATTCCAACGTTTTTTATTTTAGTATCACCTTCTTGTTGTCTTGTATATACAGACCGCCACGGACTGAACCATCAGCCTTGGTGCCGTCTATCCTATAGAGTGTCTCGCTATTAGAGTTGTTTGTGTTCTTGATTCCATCGATGCCGGTAGGGTCAATTGACTGGAGATAAAGAGTGAACTGGCAAATGGCGTTGCCCTGCTCCACATTGAAGACGTAGTTTTCCTTGTTGAGCACTGTGCGCTTGCCGGTAGTGTTGTCCTCGAGAATCACGTTATAACCCTCAACGGTATTGCCAAGAGCAATAGTGTAGATGCCGTCGGCGGCAATGCGTGCCTTAATTTGGAATTTGCCGTCGTTCATCGGACGCTCATTGATAGCGTATTCGATGTCGCCGTTCACACTGTACAACTGCGGAGCTGTTGGGTCGAGACTGAAGAACTTGTTGGCATCCCTGCTAATCTCGTAGTCCATAGTTGCGGCCTCATTTACAACCAGACGTGTGCGGTCGGTAGATATGCCGTCAGATAGTGTCAGGTTGACAACAGTACGCGGAGTTGCTATAGCGCTTGCTTTTGCCTTTGCAGGAACTTCAATTGTGCGTACGGTGCGATTGGTCTGGCGACCTTCCTTGCTGAATGTGATGCTCTCACTGTCAACAGGACGCTGCACGAAGAATGCCTCTCCGGGAAGGAGTACGTAAGAGTCGTCAACAGGGCTATATGCGGTATAGGTATTATTGTTCATATTCCACACCGTGATAGGAGCATCAAAGTCCATAAACCTGGTGTCATAATAGCAAGGATATGGATTACCGATAAGGTTCCAGCTTCGGTTGTGGGCGAACTCGCTCTCGTATTCATTCAGCTTGACAACTGCATCGTCTGCCAAGAAGATGTCATTTTTGTGGGCATCGTCGATAGCAGGAATCTTGAATCCGCTGTATTCCTGTCTATTATTGTCAATATATCTACTTGACTGAAGGATATACCCCTTGCCTGCCTCCAGAATATCATCACTGCCAAGGCGAACCCAAGTGGAACTTGTCTCACCTGCAGCACGCATTTCGCCGTCATAACGACGCACTACCCAGTTGGTTGTACCTTCTGCAATAGGTGCTATTTCAGACATTTTCACATTATATGGGAAGGATATGAAATTCCATCTGTCGTTTCTTGGATAAGATAGAATATCAACATTATCGGCACGCAAGTGTGAATTGTTTACCAAAGAGCAATAGTTCTGATTCCTATCATTATAAACATATTGGTAGTTTGGATCCCAATACATTTGGAAGCTGCTCATAGATAATGTACCCTCACCATTAACGGTAAGGCTTCCATAATTCAAATATGAGCTACCCTTAGAATCATGGATAATATCCACATTCGGCTTATAATCAGCCGGAATCGTCTCTGGCAAAGTCAATTTGAGATTCGAAAGTACGGTGAAGTTCTCAGGCAGATAATCAATAGGCTTGATTGTCGGGAACTTGTCCCAACCAGCAGTCTGCTTGTATGTATTGATGCTCAATGCAGGAACATACAACTCCCTGCCTTCCATACTGCAATACAAGGGAATTTGGTCTGTCATATACGGTGGCTCCAACGACAGGCAGGTTACCTTGCGCAAGTTGTCACAATAGTCAAATGGAGAAGCGTTTGCCAAAACAAGTGAGCTTGGAAGAGTCACTTTTGTCAGACCGTCACAATCGTAGAACGCATTGTCACAGATTTGATAGAGTCCCTCATTGAACTCCACTTCTGACAAAGAACGATTGTAGGCAAACGCAGCGTCACCGATATAATACAAAGAATTCGGGAAATGGAGACTTCTTAAGCTATAACATTCATAGAAAGCACATTTATGAATATGAGTCAATCCCTCAGCAAAATCAATCTTCTGTAAACTGAGATTATATCTGAAGCAATATTCACTTACGCTTTTAAGTGTTGATGGCAATTTCACATACTTGTTATTATCACAAGAATGGAAAGACTTATATCCCAAAGATGTCACGCCCTCTGGCAAAATAACCTGTTGAAGATTATCACATTCATCGAATGCGTAATTATATATGGTAGTAAGAGTCGACGGGAAATCAATATTCTTTAAGCCATAACACTGATAGAAAGCGTACTCACCTATTGAGATAAGATTAGCGGGCAGTTTAACTATTTCCAAAGCCTTCCTCTGATAGAACATTCTATTAGGCAGGGCAGTCATATTCACGTCAGTCATATCAAGCTCGCGCAGATTTGTCAGACGCGACTGAATATTTGCAATGTCATCGGAATTAAGAGTACCAGAAATCTTAAGACTCTTCACATCTACAAAGTTCTCCACCTTGGCAAGGATAGAGTCACCCATAGAGCCTGGCACAGTGACCGCTATATCCAAATAGGTGTAATCCAAACGTTCTAATAGCTTATTAGTGTAGCTGTCAGCTTTGTTGATATCATCAGTAGTATAAGCACCAGACTCATAACATTCGTCCAGTTCTTTCGTCAGAGCATTGACCTCAGCTATAGTTTGAGGTGAAACCATATCGCCAATATTTTCAAGACTGTCTTTCAGGGTCGCACTCAACACTGGCATCCTTTCGTAATTCTTGATGCTTAAGCGCACCTCCTTCTCCCAATTAATCAAATCTACGAAAGACTTGGATTTGTCTATATTATCTGATGACTTTTCTGCAACAGCTATAAAGTCATTCATTTTATCCTTAATATCCTTGTTCTGATGCAGTTTTACCAATTCCTTTTCAACATTGATAATAGAGTCCAACATAGCCTTAACCTCTGTCTCGTTGAAATAAGTAAGCTCCATATTGTCCCACGCAGCCCAGCGGTTAATGTCGTTATTTGTAAAACATTTTATACCAACAGTAAGTAAGCTGTCTTCTTCTGTCGGCTCAAAGGTTGACCACACTTCTGTCTTATACATGCCTCTTTTAAATGCAGCAGGAACACAGTCAACATAATATGGTACGAAAGTGCCATTTATCTCCCAACGGTAACTGTTGTAAATATCCGTCTCAGAAGGTTCTGAAAAAGCGGACGGAATAGGACATTCTGCATTTTCTATAAACAATTGTTGGTTAAGAGTATTGTTCCTGTTTGCCCAAGCGGTATTGTAGTCATTATAGTAGTTCATGCCACAAGCATTAGCCGATAGCCTATAAAGACCTGCTGGTTGTTTTTCAAACGACTGTTTGCATTCCCAGTTCCTACCATATTTATATCCCTCTGTATTTCCGTCGTAGGAATGCCTGTCATAGCTTCCTGTCCAACCCTTGTCACTGTCGAAATTTGGATTGACAAGACTATTTCCAATCAACCCACAATCGACATAAGCGTAACCGCCACCTGAATCAGAAACTCTTATAGCCAATACATTCTTCTCCTTGACAAGAATTGCAGGTATCTCAATTGTATTCAATGACGAATGTACTGACGAATATGAATAAATACTATTACCATTAAGATAAGCTTCACATTCATCATCATGAATAACCTTCAACAACAAACTCCTTACATTCTGAATGTCTTCTGCATCAAAGGAGCGCCTTATCCAATAGGTGGTGTAATTGTCACCCCATAATGTAGAATAAAACGCAGGACCGCCGTTTTTTGTACTGATAGGTCCCTGGATGGTTTTCCACTCTGAATCATCATAAGTAGGTTCAAACCAATCAGCAGGAGGTTCATCTCCGCCAATAGGAGCAAAAAAATACTTTGCGTCCCAAGCCTCTTTGGTTTCCTGACCATAGGGCAAAAGAACCTTTTGAGCCACTGTCTCTCCACCCATTACCAATGATGCGAGTAGGCTAATAAAAAATCGGTGTTTCATAAGCTATATTATTTATTGTTTTATTAATTCCTATAAAGTTAGTGTACTGTTCTTTGTGCTCATGAGTAGCAACGAAAGTGTCCTATGTCATTAAACTGAATTTACACTTTGATTTTCCTACAAGATAGTAAACGCCTTAATATGTCTGGAATGTTCGCCGACACTCGCCCGAATAACGGGTTCATGTAGTTCGCAAGTCCGAGTGCAAAGATAGTGAAAAATAAGTTAAGTAGTATAACTAATATAAAAGTTTAACGTAATTTTAACATAACCGAGAACATTGTACAAAGGTTAAATTATTGGAAAAACGGACAAAAAAGGCATAAAACTTATTGGAAAAACGGACAAAATGATGTATATTTGCATTGGAAAAACGGACAAATTATGATTAAACGCAAGATTACCAATAAGTTACGTGAAAGTGGATTTACCTGGACTATGAATCTCTGCGTAAGCGTCTCCACGATGACGTATTGCGTCGTCCAAATTAATTGTTTACCTTTGCCGCGTTTTTTAAAAGAGGTAACAATGAAAACAGCAGAAGAACGTTATGAGGAGACTTGGAACAGTTATCTTGAGCTTCTCAACAA
>JALFCW010000034.1 GCA_022771625.1 Prevotella sp. | reverse complement strand
AAAGCCTACAGACCAAATACTGATACACTTTGATATTATGTAAAGTCTGTCAAGGCTTATATGTAGTTAATTAATTGAATAACAATAATAAATTATATATGAATGACAACAGACTTTACATAATGAAAGACTTTACATACTGTATATTATGTAAACATTTACATAACACAGCATTAACCAATCCTTCTTCCACTGCACGCTCTGGGTATTCTGGATATTCGAGACGATTATCATGAGTCTTGCACCAAGCTTTCTTAGTGTTCCGACGAACAAAGTCAAGACCAGCCTGTAGGAGTGTAATCAAGCTTCCACTGTACTCCTCATCATCTAACGCATCCATCACACCATTTGCCTTGTCCAAACCATTCCAACGAGTGCAGAACAAACGAGAGTGACGCACAGGAGAGTAATCTGCAAGAAGAGCACCTGCATTAGTCAGCTCGCCCTTCTCATTGATGATGCCAAACGATTCATAGTCGCTATCCTCGAATGAACGATTTGTTCGCTTAAAGTATGTGGCACGCAACACGGTGAATGCCATATCATCAAATTTCCAACGAGACACCAAACTATCATACGACATATTGGACCCTTTCAACACCAAATCTTTGTGTTTCGATGTGCTTGCAACAACGCTTTCGTTACCAACACGTACGAATGCTTGCATCTGTCCATCGCCAATGTAATAATAAGGAGTCTGTTTCCCGGGCATAACATCAAGCAAAACTAACTCTTTATCCTCACATTTTGCAAATGACAGATTAAAGTCTGGTATAGGGTCAATATGAGTCTTGATAGCTTCGCTAATCTTTTCTGCATCGCCTTTTGCATCATTAAGTCCAACTAACGTATCATCATCAGCGATACCCCACACAAGTTTACCGCCAATGCCATTTGCAAAGGCACTCACACTTTTGCACCAGCTCTTTGGCTTTTTCACCTCCAGAGCCTGCTTCTTATCGTATTCTGTTGTTTCACCTATAAGTTGGCGTATATCAAGTTGTTTCATACACTTATCATTACATATTGGTCAGGGACGAGTTCTTCAGATTCTTAATTTCCTTCCACTCACAGTGAGCATTCTCTTGTGGGTACTCGCGGAGAAGGTATTGTTGTAGTTCTAATTCATTCATAATTATTTGTCTTTATATGTAGCTTGGCAAATTACCAGCAAATTACCAGCAAGTAAAATTTATGCCCATACAGGTATTTACTCCTTCATATTCTATCAAAGAATCCCTCGTATTCTTCATCGATAATTTTCCATTCTCCCATTTTTCGCCCACCTACACGAGCTATCTTTCCTAAGTCTTGAAGACGTTTCAGATACTTCAGAACTTGACGTGTCGATAATCCCATTGAATCAGCCATTTGAGCAGTGCTGACTTTAGGATTCATAGATATCAACTTATATATCTGACGACTTGCTTTTATGAACTCTTTTATGAACTCTTTTGTGAACTCTACCGGTTCTTTTGTGAATACCAATTCTTGAGATGCCCTGTCTCTTATCGTAATATTGTCACTGCCGTCGTAATTCAAGTTCCAACCCACTTCATTCGGAAGCTTGTAGAGATCCTTTACAAGTATGTCAATGTTAGATAGCGATAAACAAACCTAAGATAGGAGCGAAAGCAATCATATCTTCAGCCACCATCCAATTAATATCAGGATGTCCATTGCTGTATTCTTCGCTGATGGTATCTATTGCACCCTTAAATGTTTATCTATCTTCACTTTCTCTACCAATCCGTTGGGGAAATGGAAGGCAAGCTGCTGTCGGTCAAACTCGGGATGGGCTTTGTGGATAATGCGATGATATGATGGTGATATAATGATGATGTTTGAGGTGTCGTTGTTCATGCTCTCGGTGAAAGGTATGATGTGGTGTGCCTCCACCACCAAAGAATGGTATTGACTACCCACCTTTTCGCCAGTCATCTGACAACGGAAATCATAGAGTTGCTTCAAAGAGTCACCAATGGAACGATCGAGTTGACGAACTTTTTGTAAGCGAGTCACCAGCTTAATTCCTGCCCCCTTATCCTCGCAAGGTTCAAGATTCTCAAAGGCGTTTTCGGTTATCATACTGACTTCTTTCCTTATTTCTTTAAGGAAAGCAACCGTGATGCAGTTTGCAACAAAAACATTCGGTATGTCTGTAGTACTTAGAGCGAGATACTCACATTGTTCTTCGGGAATCCGGATAATAAACTTTCGGTTTCTGTTCTCTGGTAGGTTCTTAATTGTCTCCACGTAGTTCCAGGTTGAGTAGAACACCTCACGCAACCGCTTCGCCAATACAGAACCCTCGTTATACCGTATTTGTATTACATCTGCATGTCCGTCATACTTAGAACGATCAAAGCCTTGATTTTTCAACTGTGCATCATAGCCAACTCCATCTATTACCACCTTTATGTTGCGAGTTTCCCCATGTTCAGGCATGCCCCCAGGCATTGCCTTAAGCAATTGATGAAACTCCACAGGAATCTGGAAACCCTGACGAAGTGTGGAACGATCTATGGCTTTCTTGTAAAGGAACATAATTTTGAGAGTATTTCTGATACCTTTAATGTTTACTTATCAATCTTCTCCATCGCCTCCTTAGGTATATACGCCGTAGCCACCAGACAACCGCTGAAGAGCTCTACTATCACTCGCTGTTGTCCGGCTATGCGGGCCACTCTGCCTTGTATGCCTTCGAAATCACCTTCTGTTACTATGACATGGTCTCCTAATTTGTATTGGATGTTCTCAGACGTGACAGGAATGATGTGAGGGTTCTTTATGGATGTCAACTTGATGAAGTTGTCCATGGCTTCATTGGGGATGAGGAGGGGAGGATTACGGTCGGGATTGTCTTGGCGATAAGAGGTGTGGTCGTAGTAATAGCTCAACAGAGGGCGTGACTCAGTGGAGTTCACGTTTTTATCGTGGAGCATTGCATCGACTTCTTCCTGTGACGAGTGGACGAAAATGAAGGACGGGATAAGAGGCTCGGTGATAATATGCTTCTTGCCATGCTTTGTAATTTGTTTATAACGCATCGGGGCATAACACTCTATGTTGCGGGCATCGATAATCTCTTTCGCTTTAAATATCCTGCTGTATGACACTCTTAATACAAACCATTGCTTACTATGCTTATGGACATTCTCTACCGACACCCCATCCTTGTTTTTGGGGATGGGGGGCGTGCTGGATGTAACTTCAGCACTGTGACACTTTATGCCGGTGTCAGTCGGTCGCCCATTATACAATGAAGCGTCAGTCTTGATAGACTGAAAATCCTTTTCTTCCACTGCTATCGTCAGAGGTTATATTTTTTAGAGCGACTTGTCTTAGATAAGAGTTGTCACTTTCAGGCTACAAAGATATATAAATAATTGCAGACATTCGCATAAATAGACGAAAATCTGCAATTTGATGATGAAAAAAAAAGTGTTTTAGTTCAATTATAGAGGAAAAACTAACATGTTTTTATGGTTATTGCTAACTTTTCTCCGAACTTTATATGGTTTTCTCCGAACTAAGTCCTGCTGTTTCCGAACTTTCTTGGTTTTCTCCGAACTAGTTCCCGAACTTTTTGCTTGTGTTTCCGAACCTGTTCCCGAACTTTTCATAGTTGTTCCCGAACCTGTTTCCGAACTTTTCACATTTTCTCCGAAGTTTCCGTAGTAGTTTCCGTAGTAGTTTCCGTAGTTAGATTACATTTCTGACCACCTTTTCTGACCACCTTTGTTTTTATCGGTGACATTATCATTTCTGTTTTGTTATAATGCCGATTCCTTCAGTACGCACGAATTTGGCCGATAACCCTTCGCCCTTCATTGCTCTAATATATTGATATTCATATTGTTATGAGCGATTTGTGAAGGGTGAAGGGTTGACGGCTCAATTCTTCGGCTCCTGGCTCTCGTTGCGATGGAATATCTCTATGCGCTCGCGGAAGATGTCGCGGAGATTGTCTGAGAAGAAGGAGGTGCAGATGCGCACTCCCTGCTGGGTGCTTCCCATCGTGTCGAGGGGATAGACCGCAATACCGTAGTACATCAGGGCGCGTGTGAGCTCGAGGTCGTTCATGCCGGGATATTGAACAGTGAAATAGAAACCGTCGGCGAGGGGAGCACCCATGTCGTTGTCATAAACGAGATAGAACCCGTTGGCGAGCAATACGTCCTTCATATACTTAGCCCTTCGTCCGTATTCTCTTACGTCGTCGAGGAAGTTATATGCTCCGCTACATGCCGCCTCCATGAGTGCCGCCATGGCATGCTGCACACTGTGCGTAGAACCGCTTGAGAAGGTGTACATCAGTCGGTTGGCAAAGAAGTTTCCAAACTCTCCGACTCCGAAGTTCTCCTGCAAGGGCGCAAAGACACGGTGATAGAGCTTGTTGCTTATGCAACTCACTCCGATGCGCTGACCTGCATACGAGAATGCCTTGGAACCCGATACCGACAGCATGTAGTTGTCGGTATAGCGTGCCACTGTGGCTTGATAGGGAGCTTGGTAGGGATGGGAGAGGTCGCGACGGAAGTCCATGGCAAAGTAGGCAAGGTCTTCCAATACGATGAAGTCGTATTCAGTGGCGAGTCGGCCGATACCCTCCAGTTCGTGCTCGTTGAAGCATACCCACGACGGGTTGTTGGGGTTGCTATACACAATACCGCAGATGTTCTCCTGCTTCACAATCTCCTCAATCTTGTCGATGAGGGCGTCACCACGATAACTGTGTACATCAAGTCCGATATGCCTAATGCCAATCACCTCACACTGGGTGGTCTGCACGGGGAATCCGGGATTGATGAAGAGCACAGTAGGTTCGCCCTTCTCATTGGCAGTGAAGGCATGATGCCAGATGGTGAATGCGGCAAATGTGCCCTGCATCGATCCTGTGGTAGGAATGCAGCACAGAGGGTCGATATCCACACCGATGAAAGCCTTCACGAATTCCGATGCTGCCTTTTTGATGCGCGGAATACCACCATTAGGAGGATAGATGGTGGCGCAACCGTTGGCGAGAGCCTCCTGTTCTGCCTTCAATGCAATGTCAGATGGTTTGAGACCAGGAACACCCATTTCGAGGTGTATCACCGTTTCGCCGGTCTTCTCTTCCAATATTCTCGACAGGCTCTGAATGTCGCGTATTGTAGCTTCAGAGAAGTCGCCGAGGCCCATCTGTTCGATAGCCTCAGTTACTATATCATAATCTAAAGGTGTTTTCATTATTCACTCTTTATTCTTCACTCTTCACTTTTCATTTAAACTGTCTCTTGTCATTCACGTGCTTTGCCTTACCGATGGAGCGCTGGATCTGTCCAGGTTCCTTGATGTGGATGTTCGGTTTGATGCCAACCATCGACACGATACGGTCGTAGAGCGGTTTGATATATGGCATCTGCTTCGATGGGTTGGGCGAGAAGTACTCGCTGCGAAGTTCGACATCGAGGTCGAATGTATCCTCGTTGTTCTTTCTATCCACAGTGATGAAATACTGCGGTGTGAATGCCGGGAACTCAGTGAGGCAGGTCTCTATCTGACTTGGGAACACGTTAACGCCACGGATAATCATCATATCGTCGGAGCGACCTAAGATACGATCCATACGCACAGTCGTGCGTCCACACTCACATTTGTCGTAGATGAGACGTGTGAGGTCGCGTGTGCGATAGCGGAGGATAGGCATAGCTTCCTTGCAAAGCGATGTGAAGACGAGTTCGCCGAATTCTCCTGGTGCCACTGGCTCGAGTGTGTCGGGATTGATGATTTCGGGATAGAACATATCCTCCCAAAGGTGAGTGCCGTTCTGGAATTCACACTCGCCGCCTACACCAGGTCCGCACATCTCGGTGAGTCCATAGATGTCGATAGCTTTGATGCCAAGACGCTCTTCCAGTTCCTTGCGCATACCCTCAGTCCATGGTTCGGCACCGAAGAATCCCACCTTTAGTTTGAGGTCTTCCTTATTTACCGTCTCACTCTTCTCGATTACCTCAGCAAGGTGGAGAGCGTAAGAAGGAGTACAGCAGAGCACCGTAGAACCGAAGTCCTTCATAAGCATAATCTGCTTTTCGGAGTTGCCGGCAGAAGTAGGCAACTGCACAGCACCGAGGAGGCCTGCTGCATCGTGAGCACCGAGTCCGCCAGTGAACAATCCGTAGCCATAGCTTACCTGCACGATGTCGCCTTTGCTCACTCCATTGGCAGCCATAACACGTGCGGCACCTTCAGCCCACATGGCAATGTCGTTCTTGGTGTAAGTGCCAACGACAGGCTTACCTGTGGTTCCTGATGATGCGTGGATGCGCACCACCTCGCTCTGAGGTACAGCCTGCAGACCGAAGGGATATTCGTCTCTCAGGTCGTGCTTAGTGGTGAAGGGCAGACGATGAATATCGTCGATCGACTTGATGTCTTCGGGTTTGATGCCCATCTTGTCCATCTTGCGACGATAGAAGGGCACCTTCTCATAACATCTCTTCACTGTAGTAATCAGACGTTCGGTCTGAAGCTTTGTCATGGACTCTCGGTCCATACATTCCATAGCTCTGTTTAAAATCATAGTTGTATATCCTTAAATTATTCAATATTTCAATTTTTCAATATTTTATTAGTTCTGTATGCCGACCCTGTGACTATGCATACGAGTTCGCCACGCTGGTTGCTCACACGTATCTCGCAGAAAGGCAGGCGGTGATGATTGAATGTCTCCTCAGCCTCGGCAATGAGAGTGTCACCCTCGTGAGCTGATTGCAGGAAGGTGATGGAGTTCTGTATGCCGAGCGTGATATTGCCGTGCGAATTGGTTACGGCAGCAAAGGCAAGGTCGGCAAGGGTGAAATATGCTCCTCCCTGACATACTCCCGCTGCATTGAGATGTCGGGCTTCTACCTTCATCTCTGCTCTGGCATAACCCTCGCGCACCTCAGTGAGTTGCATACCGTTGGTAGCCGCAAAGCGGTCGCCTTCGTTCAAAAAATCTATTAGGTCATTCATTTTTATATTCCTTTGTAATATACAATTATCATGATAAGACAATCATTTATTACAATTAAAGATGCGTGCCACGTAGTCCTTGTTCATCTTCGGAGTGACAAGACTTACGACGAATACTACAATGA
Source organism: Prevotella sp. (assembly GCA_022771625.1). Lineage (GTDB taxonomy): Bacteria > Bacteroidota > Bacteroidia > Bacteroidales > Bacteroidaceae > Prevotella. Next base: position 16,042 of record JALFCW010000034.1, on the reverse strand, counting down.
AACCGCCCACCATAGCCACTGCACCGCAGTCGATGGGGTTCATCAGTGCATTGCCGAGCATCATGTTAACGACCGTCAATCCCACTCCCCATACGAAGCATGCCCACACGGCAATACGGGTGACTCCTTTCCAATAAAGACCCAACATAAACGGGGCGAGGAAGGCACCGGCGAGGGCTCCCCATGAGATACCCATCAACTGGGCAATAAACTGCGGGGGATTGAGGGCAATCATCAGTGAGAGTACGATGAAGAACACTATGAGTACTCGCATCACGACAACCTTGCGTCGCTCAATCTTTTCGGCAACGACATCGTCAATCTCGCCGCCTTCCACCTCGCCGTCGGCTGATTTCTTGTCGCGATAGATAAGGTCGAGGGTCATTGTGGATGACGAAGTGAGAACGAGTGATGCCAATGTTGACATAGAAGCCGAGAGAACAAGTAGCACAACAAGGGCGATGAGTACGTCGGGCAGGGTTTCGAGCATAGATGGCACAATACTGTCGTAGGCATACTTATGCTTGGCGATGCTAAATGTCGGTTCGGGGAACAGGCGACCGAAACTGCCAAGGAAATAACATCCACCCGACACCACGAGGGCGAAGATGGTGGAGATGATGGTGCCGCGGCGGATGGCCGACTCGTCGGTGATGGAGTAGAACTTACCCACCATCTGGGGCAGTCCCCATGTGCCGAGAGAAGTCAAGACTACCACACCAAGCAAACTAAGTGGTGCAGGACCAAACCAAGAGGCGAAGTCGCCAGCCTGGAAATTGGCGAAGAGCCCCGACTTGTCTTCCAGGTCGTGTGCCGTCGGTACTGCCTCACCCATCTTGTTCACTGCCTCTACGAGTCCGCCCTGACTATTGAGCACAACAGCTATTACGGTAGTGATACCGAAGAGCATGATGATGCCCTGAATGAAGTCGTTGATGGCAGTGGCCTTATATCCACCGAGGATGACATATACGGCAGTGAGCAATGCCATGATGATGGCGCAATACTCGTATGGTATGCCGAATCCCATCTCAAAGAGTTTGGATATTCCCATATACACTCCTGCGGTATATGGAATAAGAAAAACAAAGGCGATGATGGATGCCACCACGCGAAGCCACTCGTCGGAGTATCGCGTACTGAAGAAGTCGGGCATGGTGCGGCTCTGTATGTGCTGTGTCATCAGTTTTGTGCGTCTTCCAAGCACTATCCATGCCAACAAAGAACCGATGATGGCATTGCCCACACCTATCCATGATGCCGACAAGCCGTATTTCCATCCAAACTGTCCGGCATAGCCAACAAATACCACTGCCGAGAAATAGGATGTGCCATAGGCAAAAGCTGTAAGCCACGGACCTACCGAACGACCACCGAGAACAAAGCCGTCAACCGACTTTGCCTGTTTTCTTGAATATATTCCCACTGCCACTGTAATGCAGAGGAATATTATTGTCAATAATATCTTTATAAACATAATTCCTAATTAATCATTAAAACGCCACCTGTATCTGTGTTTGGATAATACTTTGATTAGCCCCCTCAAGTGCTTTCATCGCTGTACTTCGTGCACTGTAGGTATATTGTGCCTGCAGGCGGCATTTTTTGAATATCCAATATTGCAAACCAGCCATGAGATTAGTCTTCTTCAATCCCATGTCGGTGTTATAGTTCATATAATCAGCCATCCACACCAGGTCGAGCCCCTTGTAGAGTGGGATAGAGGATGACACGTAAGCCCCAAAGCTCTTGCATCCGCCGTCCTTGCCTCCGAGCACCTCGGTGCGCACCATTGCGCAACGGTTTTTGTGGAAGTCATTACCTGTAGCCTTTGATTTCCATTCTGCACCTGCAGCATAGCGGTTTTGGCGGTATATCTCGCCCTCCTTAACTGTCAGATTATATTTGGAGTCAGCCACTGCAGTGCCATATCCTATTTGTCCCGACACCGACAGTCGGAGGTTGGGCATTGGTTTGAATTCCAGTTTGCCGATAACGTTTTTTCGGTTGTCACGGTCGGAAGCATTAGTCTGTCCTCCGTTCACCACCTCCAGCACATATCCTAACTTGTTGTTGAAGAGGTCGCCATACATCATGAGACCCATGTCGCGTCCGGCAGGATTTCCGATGAGCGGGTCGTATCCGCAAAGCCAGAATACTCCCTGGGCCATTGGACCGATACTCTCGAGAACGCATGGCGACATCGGGTTCTCCATCGTATATTCAATCTTCGACTGTCCAAATCTTAGATTAAATGCTTTCGACGGACGGTATTCGAGATAATACTCCTGCATGTCCTTCAGTTTGAACTCGTGCATAAAGAAAGCATAGAACTCGGGCGTAATTTCCGCTCCCACCATCAATACCACACGTTTCATGTCAAACGTGTTCTTCTTCTCGCCCTCCTCGGGCAGAGTGGCGGTATATCCGGCCTGTGCATAACCTCTCACCTTCACTCTCGAAGCCAGTTCCTTAGCCCAGTAGTTAAGGTCTTTTCCTTCATTGACATTTTGTGTCTCTGTTGTTTCTGCCACTCCCGTAGAAGCTATCAGTAGGGCGGCAATGGTTGTAAATAGTTTTTTCATTAAATATGAAATATTTGGTAAAGCAAATAATTGTTTCAGGACGCGTTTCTTACACGTCCTGAAGTTCTTTCTCTATGATATAATCCAATTTTTCGAGCATAATCACCTCCTCGGCCTTGTCGTTGTTGTCGGCACGGAACACTACGATACCATGCCCGCCGAACATAAACGAGTACATATACTTGATGCCTACGCCCGACTTGGTAATCTTTGCCACTACGTCTGCGGCAGCACCCGGTTTGTTGTCTGACAGACGGATGGCATACACGTTGGATATTGTGGCGGATATGTTCTTGTCGCGCAGCATCTTGAATGCCTTTTCGGTGTCGTCGCATATCAGGCGATAGATACCGAATCCGTCGGTGTCGCCCAATGTGCTCACCACGATGTTGATGCCGTTGTCTCGCAGCATCTCGAGAATACTGAGCAGTGCTCCACTCCTGTTCTCGACAAAAATTGATAATTGTTTTATAGTCATAATTCCTAATCCCTAATTACTTATACACCGTTCGTTTATCTACAACTCTCACTGCCTTGCCCTCGCTCACGGGCAGTGTGCCCTTGGGCACGAGCTTAACAATCGGAGTAAGTAGTATCTCGTCCTTCAGTGCTCTGGTGATAGACTTCTGCAGGGCCGTCAAGCGCTGGTAATCGTCGGTGAAGAGCTGTTCGAGTTCTACTTCGACTGTCATATTGTCGTTGTTCTCGTCGGTGGTGAGAGTTATGAGATAGTTATTTGCGAGTTCCTTGAACTGCATCAGTATCTTCTCAATCTGTATCGGGAAGATATTCACTCCGCGCAGCACCATCATGTCGTCGGAACGTCCGCGCATGCGGTCGAGGCGCACATGTTTGCGTCCGCATGGACATGAGCGTCCCAACACCCTTGTGAGGTCGCGGGTGCGGTATCTCAGCAGCGGCATTGCCTCGCGGCATAGTGTGGTGAGCACCAATTCACCTATCTCACCGTCGGGCACTGGCTCCAACGTCTCGGGATCTACGATCTCCACTATATAATAGTCCTCCCAGAAATGGAGTCCGTTCTGCTCCTTGCACTCAAATCCCACACCAGGACCGCACATCTCCGACATACCGAAGGAGTTGTATGCCTTCACTCCCATCATATCCTCGATGCGCTTGCGTTGCTCCTCTGAATGTGGTTCGGCTCCAATGGCAAGCACCCTGAGCTTTGTGTCCTTGCGAGGGTCGATACCCTGTTCCACCATCACCTCGTGCAGACGTGTGACGTACGACGGAACAGCATGCACGGCTGTAGTGCCGAAGTCGGTCATAAACTTAATCTGTCGCAGCGAGTTGCCTGCAGCTGCGGGAATAGTGAGCATTCCGATGCGCTCTGCTCCATATTGGAATCCCAATCCGCCGGTGAACATGCCATAGCCTGATGAGTTTTGGAATACGTCATCAGGACGTAGGCCTACCATCCACAGGTTGCGTCCCACCTGGTTTGCCCATTCGTCGAGATCCTTCTGGGTGTGGAGGATTACTGTAGGATTGCCGGTTGTTCCTGATGATGAATGTAGGCGCACGCACTCCGTCAATGGCACCGATGCCAGTCCGAAGGGATAGTTGTCGCGCAAGTCCTGTTTTGTTGTAAACGGGATGCGTCGTATGTCTGCCACCGACGTGATACTCTCGGGAGTAACTCCTGCATTTTCCAGTCGCTCGCGATATACGGGATTGTTCATGCAGTGCTTCACGGTGTCTCTCAGTCGTTCCACCTGCAGTTTCTCTATTTCCTCCCTCGACATCGTCTCTAATTGAGGGTCGAGGTATTCTGATTTCCAGTCGGGTAATTCTTTTCTGTACATTTTCTTTGTGTCTCTGTGTTTTATTATATATCACTGTGCTCCCATATCAAACGCCTTGAGGTTGGCCTCCACCACAGCCTCTCCTTTGCGGGCGAAGATAGTGGCAACAGCATCCCTCAGAGCTTCTGATGATAAAATCTCGATATATTTCGCTGCCATACCTAACAGCACCACGTTGGCCGAGCGAGCCGACCCTGCATCCTTTGCCACTGCCTCGATGTCGAGCATCACCACCTTGTTGGGCAAGGCATTGAGTTCGTCAAATAGAGCCTGTTCCTCGGGGTAATTGGGAATATTCACAAATGGCTTGTTGCTTGTCACTATCACTCCGTCCTTGGCCAGGTAAGGCAGATAGCGCAGGGCCTCCATTGGTTCCATTGATATGATGACGTCGGCACCGCCCATTGGTATGAGGTCGCTGTAGATTTTATCGTGTGAAAGGCGAAGGTTTGACTGCACGTCACCGCCTCTTTGGCTCATTCCGTGCACCTCTGCCTGTTTCAGGTTGATGTTGGCCTTTGTGGCGGCCTCGCCTATGATTGTGGCGATGGAGAGGATTCCTTGTCCTCCCACACCGCAAAGTATAATGTCTTTCTTCATATTGTTTTTGAACTCCTCAAAAATTATCCTTTAGCCTTCCTCTCTCTTGCATGTCGTGCAGCTGTCTGTATGCACTCCCTTCTTGGTATGATTACAGATACTCCGTTGTATTCAATTTCTTCGCGAATGGTGCGTGTTATCTCATCCATGTTCTTTGGTAGAGGTACCACCACGCGCACATGCTCCGGTTCAACACCCAGACCGATGCAAATAGCCTCAAACTTATTGGTGCCTGCAGAGTCCTGTCCGCCAGTCATTCCCGTTGTGAGATTGTCGGAGATAATCACCGTGATATTCGACTTGTCATTGACGGCATCCAGCAGTCCCGTCATTCCCGAGTGTGTGAATGTAGAATCGCCGATGACAGCTATTGAGGGGAACAATCCGGCGTCGGCGGCACCCTTAGCCATTGTGATGGATGCACCCATATCTACACAACTCGACAGCGCTTTGAATGGAGGCAGTGCACCTAGGGTATAGCAACCGATGTCGCCGAAGATGCGGTGGTCGGGATATTCCTCTGCCACCTTGTTGAGAGCGGCATACACGTCGCGGTGTCCGCATCCCTGACAGAGCTGTGGGGGGCGTGCGGCGAGATTCTTTGCCTGAGGCAGGATAGCCGGTGCCTCCACACCGAGAGCTGCAGCCACCGAGTCGGGAGTCAGTTCGCCAGTGCGTGGCAGAGCTCCGGTAAGTCGGCCGCATACGTTATAACCAGTGCCGAGCATAGCCTTCACGCTTTCTTCCACCACCGGTTGGCCATCCTCCACTATCAGCAGTCTTCCGCTCTCCTGTGCGAGCATCTCTATGCGCTGTTGGGGAAGGGGGTATTGCGACACCTTTTCTATATTATATAAGGTGCGCTTTGACTCAGGCAACTGCTCAAGCGCTTCCTTCACATAGTTATATCCAATACCGCAAGCCACGATGCCGATTTTCTCTTCTTTCTTTCCCTCGTCAGAGTATTCACTGCGGTTGAACATCGACATATTACTTGCCATCATCATCTCCTCCTGCTTGTCGATGAGGGCATCGTATTTCTTGCGGGCAATACCCGGCAGCAACACCCATGCGTCGGTGGAAATGTTGATGTCATTTTCCTCGCGTGGTTCTCTCACCACAACGCCGGCACGCGAGTGGGCGAGACGTGTTACAACGCGCAGTAGAACCGGTTCCTTTATTTTCTCAGAGTAATCGAATGCCACTGCCATCATGTCGTAGGCCTCCTGCTGGTTGGATGGCTCAAAGATGGGCAGCAGTGCGAATTTGCCGTAGAAGCGCGAGTCCTGCTCGTTCTGACTGGAATGCATCGACGGGTCGTCGGCAGCCAGTACAACGAGTCCGCCCTGCACACCCGTTATGGCACTGTTGATAAATGCGTCGGCACATACGTTCATGCCCACGTGCTTCATGCACACCAAGGCGCGCTTACCGGCATACGACATACCCAAGGCGGCCTCCATGGCAGTCTTTTCGTTTGTACACCATCGTGAATGAACTCCGCGCTCTTTGGCAAGTGCGTCGTTCTGAATAAATTCCGTAATCTCGGTAGAAGGAGTACCGGGATAGGCATATACACCGCTCAGTCCGGCGTGTATGGCTCCCAATGCGATAGCTTCATCGCCGAGAAGAAGTCTTTTTTCCATGTTGCTCTAATATGTTATTATTTTAGTTATAATTATCAAGTTGTAATGTTGACACATCAATTCGGTGCAAAGATACATATTATTATTTAAATAAACGACAAATTACTATTTTTTTATTATATTTAGTGATATTTTGTGTTTCAATTACAAATCTTAAAGGTGCTTTTACAAAAATATTTAGAAAATATGCACTTGCGAGTTGAATCCGCAGTTGTGCTACTCCTCTTTATTTTGCATTAATTTAGTATAATCATGGGAAAAAACATTGTATCTCGATTTTTTTTATTATCTTTGCACCGAAATAGCAATTTATTACAATAACTTACATACATAATTATGACAAAGTTAATAAAAACCATTATTGCCTTGATGCTGACTGCAAATGCAGCATGGGCAGCTGACAATACTAAGAAAACGATAGTGACATCGCCCGACGGCAAACTGAAGGTTTGCGCAGAGAGCGGCAACGGTTTTAAGTGGAGTGTGGATTACAACGGAATAGCTGTGATCGAGCCATCGGCGGTGGGAATCACCATTGGTGGCAAGGAGGTCATCACAGGTAAGGCAAGTATGTCAAAAGTGAAATATGTGGATAAAACATATAGCGTGTTCTATGCCAAAAGAAAAGAGATAAAGGATATATATAACACTGTCACATTGTCGTTTAAGTCGGGGGCGAAGGTGGAACTGAGGGCATACGACGGATTTGCCGCCTACAGGATTCTGCCGGGAGTGAAGAAGAACGCCACTGTGGGTGCTGAGACGGTGGAACTGAGATTCCCATCTGACTGTGAGGCCTTTGTGCCCTACGTTAATGACAATCGTGGCGGTGAGCGATGGTGCTATAGTTTTGAGTCATATTACGACGAACAGTGCCTCTCGCAAATGTATCGCGACTCGCTTGCCATCACCCCACTTGCAGTGACCGTGCCAGCTGTGGGAAGGGCTGTGGTGATGGATGCAGGAGTGGAGAACTATCCCGGAATGATGCTAGTGAAGGGTGAGGGCAACTCGCTGAGAGGACAGTTTGCACCATATCCCACAGAGAGCGAGATAGGAGGATATGCAAGGCTCAATCTTGTGCCGACTAAGAGAGCCGACTATATAGCCCGAATCAGTAAGGGGCAGAGTTTGCCTTGGCGAGTGGTTGTAGTGGCAAAAAATGACGCAGAGATAATGAACTCCGACGTTGCGCAGTTGTTGGCTCCCGAATGTAGGATTGCTGACACATCATGGATAAAGCCGGGAAAGGTGGCATGGGACTGGTGGAACAACACTAATATCACGGGAGTAGATTTCAAGTCGGGAATGAATACGCCCACATATAAATATTATATAGACTTTGCCGCCAAGAACAACCTTGAATACATCATAATCGACGAAGGATGGAGTGGAGGAGAGTCGCTCACCGACGGACTTAATCCCGACATCGATTTGGAGAAACTCATTGCCTATGGACAGCGCCGTGGCGTGGGCATCATCCTATGGTCGAGCTGGCGCAACCTCATTGGCAGTAACCCTCAGAACGACATGGCACTTACCGATGCGGTGATGAAACGATATGCCGACATGGGGATAAAGGGATTCAAGGTGGATTTCTTCGACCGCGACGACCAAGAGGTGATAGTATCTGCATATAAGATTGCAGAAAGTGCCGCACGACATCATCTTCTGCTCGACTATCACGGACTCAAACCCTCTGGCATACAGCGTGCTTATCCCAATATCCTCAACTTCGAGGGCGTGAAAGGACTGGAGAACTCAAAGTGGGAACCGAGAGTGGGCAACGGACCGCTGCACAACCAACCGAGATACGACGTGACAATACCATTCCTGAGAATGTTGACCGGTCCGATGGACTATACCCCGGGAGCAATGGAGAACGCACGACGCGATAATTTCTTCGGCAATAACGACCATCCGATGAGCCAGGGAACAAGGGTGCACCAAATGGCTATGTATGCCACTTTCGAGGCTCCTCTGCAGATGCTTGCCGACAGTCCTACGAAATACGAGCGCGAACAGGAATGTACGGATTTCATCGCACGCATACCTACAGTGTATGACGAGACGGTGGTGATAGACGGACGTATGGGTGAATACACCGTTGTGGCAAGGCGTAAGGGAGAGACATGGTATGTGGCAGCAATGACCGATTGGACAGCTCGCAATCTGACCATCGACCTGTCGTTCCTCGGCGAGGGTACATACCATGCCGACATCTTTGCCGACGGGGTGAATGCTGAGAAGGAAGCCACCGACTACAAGCATACCAAGCAGGACGTGAATGCAGGAGATAAACTCGACGTTCACCTTGCTTCAGGAGGTGGATGGGCAGCCATAATCACCAAATAAACGTTTTTTAGCAAATATTTGCTAATAAATTCGGTTATTTGAAATAAATAATGTATCTTTGCACATTGAAATATAAATATAGCAACATTGGAAACGAACGATATGAGCCTTTTAGGCAAGATAAATAATCCCGACGACCTCAGAAAACTGTCTGTAGATCAACTACCGGAAGTGTGCAGACAACTGAGGGAGGATATCGTCAGAGAGGTGTCGGTGAACCCCGGGCACCTTGCCTCCAGTTTGGGTGTGGTGGAACTTACCGTCGCACTGCATTATGTGTATGATACACCGGAGGACAGGATAGTGTGGGACGTGGGTCATCAGGCTTATGGACACAAGATCTTGACAGGACGAAGGGATAAATTCTCAACTAACAGGAAACTGCATGGTATTAAACCATTCCCTACTCCAGAAGAGAGCGTGTATGACACATTTGAATGTGGTCATGCCAGCAACTCTATATCCGCCGCCCTCGGTATGGCTGTTGCCAATAAGAACGAGGTGGATCGTGGAGCCGACCGACAGCGCCATGTGGTGGCTGTAATAGGCGACGGAGCCATGAGCGGCGGATTGGCATTTGAGGGTCTGAACAACGTGTCGCAATACCCTAATGACACTCTCATTATCCTCAACGACAATAATATGTCGATAGACCGCAGTGTGGGTGGAATGAAGCAGTATCTGCTTGGACTTAATACCAACGAGACATACAATGCCTTGAGATTTAAGGTGTCGCAGTGGTTGCACTCCAGGGGTTATCTTGAGGAAGACCGTCGCAAGGGCATCATGCGACTGAGCAATGCCTTGAAGTCGGCAATAAGTCATCAGCAAAATATCTTCGAGGGACTCAATATAAGATATTTTGGTCCGTTCGACGGACATAATATCAAGGAGTTGGTGAGGATATTGCGCCAATTGAAAAACTTGTCGGGTCCCAAACTCCTTCATCTGCATACTGTCAAGGGTAAGGGATATGCTCCTGCCGAGAAGACTCCGCAGATATGGCATGCCCCGGGAAAATTTGATGTCGATACGGGTGAGAGAATACTTGAGCACAAGCCAGGGCAGCCTCTGAAATATCAGGTGGTGTTCGGACGCACACTGCTCGAACTAGCCAAGCAAAATCCCAAGATTGTGGGCATTACCCCAGCCATGCCTTCTGGTTGTTCGCTCAATATCATGATGAAGGAAATTCCTGAAAGAACATTCGATGTGGGAATTGCCGAGGGACATGCCGCCACATTTGCGGGAGGAATGGCAAAGGAGGGACTCGTGCCATTCTGCAACATATACAGCGCCTTTGCACAGAGGGCATACGATAATATCATCCATGACGTGGCAATACTCAACCTACATGTGGTGTTCTGCTTCGACAGGGCCGGTCTTGTGGGTGAGGATGGTCCTACGCATCATGGTGCTTTCGATATAGCCTCGCTGCGCCCTGTGCCCAATCTCACCATCTGCTCGCCTATGGACGAGTGGGAACTGCGCCGACTGATGTTCACCGCGCAACTTGATGGTATGGGACCTTGGGTGATTCGCTATCCCCGCGGATGCGGAGTAAAAGAGGAATGGAAATGCCCGTTGGAGAAAGTGGAACCGGGAACGGGACGCAAACTCAAGGATGGTGATGACGTGGCTGTGCTGACACTCGGACCGATTGGCAACGATGTGGCTGAGGCCATTGCCGAAACCGAAGGCAGCGGTAAGACAACTAAGACTGCCGCTCATTATGACATGAGATTCGTGAAACCTCTTGACGAAAAACTACTCGACGAGATTGGACGTAAGTTCAAGGTGGTAGTGACAGTGGAGGACGGCGCACGTAACGGCGGATTCGGATCGGCAGTCATGGAGTGGTTGCAAGACCATGGATATCAGACAATGGTAAAACGTATTGGATTACCCGACCATTTCGTGGAGCACGGCACTATTGCAGAGTTGCGCGAGATAATCGGAATGGACAATGCGTCAATCGTCAATACTATATATAAATAAGGTGTAGAGATATGAAGATTGTTATAGGAGGAGCAGGTGCCGTGGGTAAGCATTTGGCCAAACTGCTGTCAAAGGAACATCAGGATTGTACGCTGATGGACGAGGATGGTAGTAGGCTTGAGGGGCTCGACAGCGACTATGACATAATGACCATGCAGGGGTCGCCTACGAGTATCAAGGATCTCGAAGCGGCAGGAGTGAAGAATGCCGACCTGTTTGTTGGGGTCACTCCCGACGAGAGCAGAAATATGAACGCATGTATCATAGCCCATGGTATAGGTGCCAAAAAAACCGTGGCGCGAATAGACAATTATGAGTATCTTGACCCGAAACTCAAACCATTCTTTGAGAAACTCGGTATCGATTCGCTCATCTATCCCGAGGTGCTTGCCGCCGCCGACATCATCAATGCCTTGAAACTCAGTTGGGTAAGGCAGAGATGGGATGTGCATGGAGGGGCATTGGTGATGCTCGGCATAAAACTGCGCGAGACATGCGAGATACTCAACCAACCCATCAAATTGCTTTGCGGTCCCGACGATCCATATCATATCGTGGCTCTGAAGCGCGGAGGCGAAACGATTATTCCTGGCGGTAACGACGAACTGCTCAATGGTGATTTCGCCTATTTCATGACTACCAAGGAGTATATACCTTATATCAGAAAGTTGGTGGGCAAGGAACACTATGCCGACGTGAAGAACTGTATCATCATGGGTGGCGGAAAAGCCACCGTGAGAGTGGCGCTCACCATCCCCGACTATATGAATGTGAAAATCATCGAGCAGGACGAGAAGAGGTGCGAAAAACTCAACACCTTGTTATGCGACACCGATTGTATGGTGATTCATGGCGATGGGCGCGACTTGGGACTGCTCGTTGAGGAAGGAATACGAAATACACAGGCCTTCGTGGCTCTCACCGACAATGCCGAGGCAAACATCCTTGCATGCCTCACTGCCAAACGATTGGGAGTGAGAAAGACTATAGCCCTTGTAGAGAATCTTGATTACGTCAGTATGGCGGAGGGACTCGACATTGGTACAATCATCAACAAGAAAACCATTGCCGCAAGTCATATCTATCAGATGATGCTCGACGCCGACGTGAGCAACATGCGCTCACTGATGCTCGTGGATAGCGACGTGGCTGAGTTTACCGCTGCCGAGAACTCACCCGTGACCAAGAAGGCGGTGAAGGATCTCGGTCTGCCATTTGGAGTGGCCATCGGAGGACTTGTGAGAGACGGACATGGAATGCTTGTCAATGGTAATTCGAGAATTCAGGCAGGCGACTCGGTGATGGTGTTCAGTCATGAGCACGACATGAAGAAGGTTGAGAAATATTTCAAGCAATATCATTTCTTCTTATGATAAACTACAGGTTGTTATTACGCATACTCGGTCAGTTGCTGTTCATCGAGGCTGGATTCCTCATGATATGTCTGATGGTGTCGTTGGCCTACGGCGAGGACGACTCGTTCTCATTCCTCACGGCTACATTGACCACCACCTTGGCAGGACTGCTCGCTCGATTTGCCGGTCGCAACTCCGACAACAACCTGTCACGTCGCGACGCATACCTTGTTGTTACGGCGGCATGGGTGATATTCAGTGTGTTCGGAACATTGCCCTATCTCATCGGGGGATATATCCCCGATGTCACCAATGCCTATTTTGAGACAATGTCGGGCTTCACTACCACCGGAGCATCCATCTTGGACGATGTGGAGCATCTGCCGCATGGCATTCTCTTTTGGCGCACCATGACGCAGTGGATAGGTGGATTGGGAATAGTGTTCTTCACGATAGCCGTATTGCCGTCGATAGTGGGAGGAAGCATGAAGGTGTTTGCTGCCGAGGCAACGGGCCCTATCAAGTCGAAGCTCCATCCCAGACTCTCAACGAGTGCCAAGTGGATATGGAGTATCTATCTCGTGCTCACCATTGCCTGTGCACTGTCGTTCTGGGTTGCCGGAATGGGTCTCTTTGATAGTGTCAACTATTCGATGACAACAACAGCCACAGGAGGTTTTGCTCCCCATAACGACTCTCTGGCGCATTTCCATTCGCCCCTCGTGGAATATCTTGGCATATTATTCCAGTTCCTTTCAGGCATCAACTTTATGATGTTGTATATGTCAGTGTTCAAGGGCAAGATATTCGAATTGTTCCGCAATTCGGAGTTCCGCTTGTATATATCAGTAGTGACGATAGCCACGGTGTGGATAATGTCGCTTCTTATCACCACAAGGGGATATGAGTTGGAGCAGGCATTCCGCAGTGCATTGTTCCAGGTGGTGTCGTTCATCACTACCACCGGACTTTTCAACGACGATGCTGGTCAGTGGCCTCACATCACGTGGGTGGTGCTTGGGTGCTGTATGTTCATCGGAGCATGCGCAGGCAGTACGAGTGGTGGATTCAAGTGCATACGTGGTGTCATGGTATTAAAGGTGATACGCAATGAGTTTCAGCATGTGCTCCATCCCAATGCCGTGCTGCCGGTGAAGGTGAATGGTCAAAACGTTCCCCAGTCCAAACTGCCGTCGCTGCTCTCGTTTCTTGCCGTGTTTGTACTGATGACACTCGTGTCGGCTACGATAATGATATCAGTTGGTATCGATAATACCAATGCCATAACAATTGCCCTTAGTTGCGTGAGCAATGTGGGACCGACACTTGGTACCGAGATTGGACCGGTGATGTCGTGGAATGTGCTGCCCGATGTGGTAAAATGGATCAGTTCGCTGCTCATGCTTATGGGGCGTCTTGAGATTATGACGGTGCTGCTGCTGTTTACTCCCGCATTCTGGAAGGACAACTGATGCACAAAATCAAAGACCGAAAACAAGTTAGAACCAAAAAATAAAACAGAAAGAATTATTAGTATGGAACTTTTTAAATTCGAACCACTGCTGAAACAGACAATCTGGGGCGGCAGCAAAATTGTAACTTTTAAGCACTTGCAGTCCGACCTCGACAATGTAGGCGAGAGTTGGGAGATTTCTGGTGTCCCGGGCGATGAGTCGGTTGTTGCCAATGGCGAGTGGAAAGGCAAGACTCTCAATGAGGTGTTGGCCGAGATGAAGGAAAAGTTGGTGGGTGCAGACAACTATCAGCGCTTTGGCAATAGATTTCCGCTGCTCATCAAGTTTATAGATGCCCGTCAGGACCTCTCAATCCAGGTGCATCCCGACGATGAGACCGCCCACAAGCAGGGCAAACCGATGGGAAAGACCGAGATGTGGTATGTGATGGACTCCGACGAAGATGCTTCGCTGAAGGTGGGACTTAAGAAGAAGATTACCCCCGAGGAGTATGCGCGCATGGTGGACGATGACACTATCTGCGACGCTCTCGGCAACTATCAGGTGAAGAGCGGCGACTGTTTCTTTATCCCAGCAGGACGAATACATGCCATCTGCAGCGGATCATTTATTGCCGAAATACAGCAGACCAGCGATGTCACTTATCGTATCTACGACTATAAGCGCAAGGACAAGGACGGCAATTATCGTCAACTGCATACCAAGGAGGCTGCCGAAGCTATCGACTACACTGTGCTCGACGACTACCGCACGGATTATACTCCCGTGAAGAACGAGGCAACACCGCTCGTGTCGTGTCCCCTTTTCACAACGGCAGTGTATGACCTCACCGAACCGATGACGCTCGACTACTCCGAACTCGACTCCTTTGTGATTCTCATCGCGGTCAAGGGCGAGGGGGCGATTCTCACCTCGAGTGGTGATACCTACACATTCCGGGAGGGTGAGTCGGTGCTCCTTCCTGCCACCACTGATATGGTGAAGGTGGAGGGCAATATCAAGTTCCTTGAGACATTTGTGTAAGTTTTTACTATTTTTTTGTATCTTTTTCCTCAGAAAGTTTGGTAGATAAATATTTTCTTTATATTTTTGCATCAAAATTATAACACACAGACCAAATTTATAAGAAAATATATGAAGTATATCGCCCTTCCTGAGGAAAAGACGCGACGTTTGTCGTTCTACCTTGCCATGGAGGAATACGTGGCTTACCACATAGACGAGCAAGACAGCTTCTTTATGTGGCAGGTAGAACCAAGTGTCATTTTCGGACGCAACCAGTTGATAGAAAACGAGGTAAATATCCCCTTCTGCCGTGAGCGTGGCATAAAGACATACAGACGAAAGAGTGGGGGTGGTTGCGTGTATGCCGACATGAGCAATATTATGTTTTCCTACATCACCAAGGATGAGGCTGTAGGGTTTACTTTCAATAGATATATTAATATGGTGGTGCTCGTGCTCCGCAAGATGGGAGTCGATGCCAAGGCCAGCGGTCGCAACGACGTGATGATTGGCGACAGAAAGGTGTCGGGAAATGCATTCTATCATGTGTCGAAGCGTGGACAGATGGGGTCGGGACGAAGTATTGTGCACGGCACCATGCTCTATGACACCAATATGGAGAATATGGTGGGAGCAATCACTCCGAGCGACGAAAAACTGGTGAGCAAGGGTGTGGAAAGCGTAAGGCAGCACATCGCATTGCTAAAGGACCACACCACTATGGACATCGAAGAGTTCAAGCAGTTTGTGCGCGACAATCTATGTGAGGGCGAGATAAGGCTCACCGATGCCGACGTGCGGGGCATAGAGGAGATAGAGAAGGAATATCTGACCGACGAGTTTATCTATGGCAACAATCCTAAATACACCATCACACGCAAGGGCAGAATCGATAATGTGGGTGACTTTGAGTTGCGTATGGAACTGAAGAATGGCGAGATACGCAGTGTGGTGATGCTTGGCGACTATTTCATCGTAGGGGATGTGGATGCCATGATTCTTAAGCCTCTCAAGGGTGCAATGCTCGAACCTGAGGCTCTGCGCAAGGCCTTACCCGACAATCTCGACGAGGCGATACTCAATCTTAGGAAACAGGAATTTGTGGATTTGTTGTTAGGAAATATATAATTAGAAACTTAAATAATAACTATGGAAGAGAATAAAAGAACGTGTCTTTATAACAAGCATGTGGCT
>JALFCW010000007.1 GCA_022771625.1 Prevotella sp. | reverse complement strand
TATCCGATGATACTGCGGCATCTCTGACCCAGTGTTGAGTCGATAACGGGTGAAAGCATGGAGTCAAATTTCTCCATGATTGAAAAAATTCCTCCAAAAGGTGTGAGTTTCTCAGATTTTATTTGTACCTTTGCCATGCCTTGTTACGATTTTCGCTTGTTTTCTAATTGCAACACTAAGATAAGTGAAAAATCTGACACGGCAAAATCCTGGGCAACTTTTTGTTGCTCAGGAACTTATAAATTAATTTAAATCAAAGTGTTGCGGAATTAAGGTTAATATTATTACGCCGCCTCATATAGAAAACACTACATGTGGCGGCGTAATAAGTCAAACTACTTTTGTCTTCTGTTCTGACGTGCCTGTTTCATTTCCTGTAAGCGTCTCCACGATGACGTATTGCGTCGTCCAAATTAATTGTTTACCTTTGCCGCGTTTTTTAAAAGAGGTAACAATGAAAACTGCAGAAGAACGTTATGAGGAGACTTGGAACAGTTATCTTGAACTTCTCAACAAGGATCCGCGTGCATGGGGATTTTTATGTCAAATTTACAATAAATATTAATCTATTCTTTTTTTCGGGTGCAAAGGTACGGCGGTTAGAACAGTTAATTATTTTTAATAAACCGTGACTTTTCTTGGTGGTAATGAAAATAATGCCTACATTTGCAGTAAAAAAAGAAGATGCCAATAATTAAGAATAATAATGAAGCAGTCGTCAGATGGGCACTCACTGCCGTGCTTGGAGTGGGTGCCTATCTGTTTTGGTTTAAGGGATATCCCTATGCTATGGGGTATCATGAGCAGTTTCAGCTCTTTCTTTTTGATTCTTCTTATTTTGCAGAGCGCATTGCTGTTCCCGGTGGATTTGGAACATACGTTGCGGAGTTCCTGACACAATTTTATAATAGTCCAGCTATTGGTGCGATAGTCATTGCGGCAGTTTATGTGTTGCTGCAAAGGTTGGTGTGGACGATAGCCAAGAGTAATATGCGCAAGGATGACAACCCATGGTTGGCATACATACTATCGTTTGTTCCATCGCTGATGATATGGTATCAGATGGGAGATGAGAGTACGATGTTGGCATATTCAGTGTCGCTGATTTTTGCGTTGGTGTTTATGTTGTTGCTTCCCCGTGGACGTATTCCCGGTGTCTGTAGCTCACTGGTGGCAATTCCCGTGGTATATTGGCTTATAGGTCCGGTTGTCTTTGTGTTTGCCATATATTCAGGAATAAAGATTGCAGGACAATTCAAGACACGCTTGTCGGCAATTGCCATTGTCATTTTGTCGTTAGTATATGCTTTGGTGTGGATACTGGTGAGTACATCGTTTGTGCCATATCCATTATACAGACTATTTGTTGGAATATACTATTATCGTTTTATTGAGGTTATACCATATACCTTAATTATAATAACTATTGTTACATTGTTGTTGGCAATTATCCCTATACTTTTGTCGATAAAGAACACCAAGATACTTATTCCCGTGTCGGGTATAGCAGTGGCAGGATTGGCTGTGATAATGATTCCAAAGGCATACGATGAGCTGAAATACGACTTGGTGGAATATGATTGGCTTGTGCGTCAGCAGAGATGGAATGATGTTATAGCCAAGTCGGAGCGCAATTTCTCCACCACGATGCTTACTGGCGATGTGTATTTCCTGCTCGGACTGGTCAATACTTCACAACGTTATGCGTTTGAGGCAATGGAATCCGTTCCGAATTACAACAAGAGTGCGAGGGCGATAAAGCGTCTTGCCGAAACCAACCTAATCAACGGGCAGTATGCCATGGCAAGGAAGTATCTCGCTATGCTCAAGAAAACCATCTATTATAGACTATGGGCAGAGCGACGTTTGGAGATGATTGACAATACGAGACTTATCGACGAGAACAACGTGTATGGTTATCTGCGCAAGGTGCGCCTTGCTGATGATTTCCTCTTTAGCGACAAGGAGGTGGATAAGATATGCGGACAATTGCTCATGCGCAACAAGGAGAATATGATGGCGATGCAGTATCTGCTCGTCTATCCGCTGCTCAACCGCGACTTCCCTACCTTTATGGAGTATTCTACTTATATTAAGACATTGAAGAATTATACCCCTCGTGCAGCTGTTGAGGCTATGGCATTAGCATACGCACAACAAAGGAAGTTGCCACAGGCAGAGATTCAGAGATACCAGGGATGCTCAACGTGGAGGTACTTGTTGGGTAATTAGGAATCGTTTAAATGAAGAGTGAAGAATGAAGAATGAAGAAATAAGGTTTGGCGACCGAAGGGAAAGCCAATGGCTGCGCGAACTAATTAATGAAAAATGGTTCGCATATATTGGGGTATTGATTGTTTCGTTTCTTGTATCTTGTACGGAGACGGTGGATAATGCGGTGCCTTCTGATAAGATGCCGATGATATTTCCCGACTATGCGGGAGTTACGATACCTGCAACGATTGCTCCTATGAACTTCAGTGTTGAGGGCGATGTTGATAAGGTGGATGTCGTCGTCAAGGGCAGTAAAGGGGGCGAAGTGCATGTACAGGGTGAATATGCCGACTTCAACCTTGACGACTGGCATAGTCTGGTGGCAAAGAATAAGGGCGGAAAACTTACTTTCACAGTATGTGCCAAGAGTGATGGTAGGTGGACACGTTATCGTGACTTTGATATGCACGTGAGCAATTACGATATGAAAGACTATGGACTGACCTATCGGCGCATTGCTCCTGGATATGAGGTGTATAGCCACATGGGACTGTATGAGCGACGACTTGACAATTTCTACGAGCGTGCAATCATTGAGAATACTCAGGTGCCGGGAATGTGCGTCAACTGCCATACATCGTGCAAGACCAATCCCGACAACTTCGTTTTCCATATCCGTGGCGACCATGGGGCAACACTTGTGAAGTCAGGGGGAAAATGTGAACTACTCAAGGCAAAGAACGATTCCATCAAGGGCTCTATGGTTTATCCCTATTGGCATCCATCGGGAAAATATTGCGCTTTCTCCACCAATATGACTCGACAGGGATTCCATATAGTGAAGGACGAGAGGGTGGAGGTGTTCGACCTATCTTCGGATGTTTTTGTCTATGACATAGAGAAGCACCAGCTGATACTCGACACTCTTCTCTCTACAAAACTCTATTCCGAGAATTCTCCGGTCTTTTCAGCCGATGGACGCACTCTATACTTTCTCACCAGCTTACAGAAGGAATATCCATTGCAATTCAAGGACCAGAAATATAATCTATGCAGTATAGCCTTCGACCCCGAAAAAGGTGCTTTCGGCAATAAGGTTGACACCGTTTATAATGCTGTAAGTATGGGAAAAACAGTAACATGGCCTCGACCCTCATACGACGGGCGTTATCTAATGTTTACGCAGATGGATTACGGATATTTCTCAATTTGGCATAAGGAGAGTGACCTTTGGTTGCTTGACCTGCGCACGATGAAAGCCCAACCTCTGAAGGCTGCTAACAGTGACGATGCCGACAGTTTCCACAATTGGAGCATTGGGTCGCATTGGTTTGTCTTCACCTCGCGACGTATAGATGGGCTCTACAGTCATCTTTACTTGTCGTGTATCGACGAGAAGGGACAACCTACCAAGGCATTCCTTCTGCCACAAAAGAATCCTAAGGATTATTACTCCAAATCATTATATTCATTCAACACTCCCGACTTCACATCCCATCCCGTGGATTTAGATAGCAGGGAAGTGGCAAGACAAATTATTTCGGACAAGAGAATAGAAACTAATATTAAATAACATGAAACAAATTAAGACACTATTATTGATTTTCGCCGCTTTCTTGTGTGCGGCCTGTGAGAAGTATGTTGCCGAAGATGGAACGCAGTCTGAATCCAAGGTGATTGATGGCAACCTCGTTGTTAAGGCGGAGTGTGTTGTGACCAGGGCTGGTGAAACGGAAGAGAACCAAGAGTCATTACCTCTTAAAGACCGATTTACTCGAATGACTATGGTGCTTTATCAGGACGACGTAAGAGTGGATTATGTCAACCAGGAAAATTCTGACCCGGGATTCGGAACCATGTCCGTTGACTTGGATCCTGGTACGTATCAACTCGTAGTATTGGCACACTCTGGACAACGCTCACCCACAACGACCAATTGCCA
Source organism: Prevotella sp. (assembly GCA_022771625.1). GTDB lineage: Bacteria > Bacteroidota > Bacteroidia > Bacteroidales > Bacteroidaceae > Prevotella. The sequence continues at coordinate 8,151 of JALFCW010000007.1, read as the reverse complement.
CAAGATTAGTTTCTCAGCCCCACTGACTGATGTCTTTTCTTATTACGGAGATGTTGTCATCGGGAAAGAAGCTAGTAAGATAACCGTTCAACTTACCCGTGCCGTGGCAAAGATTCAACTGAATATCACCGATGAGATTCCCGAGGGAGTTTCTTTCTTTAATTATATTTATAAGGGAGCATCTGTATCGTTCGATCCGGCCACCCAGATAGGAGTAGTTTCCTCTACCCGCCGTAATGTGGAGATAGAGAAGGCAGAGGGAGTCAAGACATTTGAACTATATACCTTCGTGTCAAGTGACAATCAGACGGTGGATTGGGATTTCGCAGGCTATTCGGAATTAAATGAAGTCATTGGATCAAAGAAATTCTCAGATATCCCTGTGTCATTACGCAAAGTGACAAAGATAGATAGTCGGGTGTTCGACGGGGTTATCGAGGGACCAACCGACATAACCTTCACTTTCGATGACACATGGGAAGGTGTTGTCGATTATACCTTCTAACTTCAATATCTTACTTGAGTTATTTATAGGTAAATGGCAGGGGCCTTTGTCTAATTCTGGAGCGTTGTATGACTTCAGGAAGTTGTCATAGAACGATGGGTATTTCTGTGGCATAACGAATGGTTTGTGTGCCTTACCTTGGCGGTCTATATAGCAGAAATGTTTTGCCGTATAGACCGTCATCGCGCCCACAAATATCGAAAATATAATATGTTTTTTACATTTTTCTTCTCAGATAGTATAAAAAGTGTAATTTGATTTGGTCGCTTGGTCAAAATAATGTAACTTTGCAGTCGTTAGACATAAATAAATATATATCAATGAAACTATACAGAACTATAATGCTTGCCATTATGCCGATGGCATTGGCAACGACAGTGAGCGCTACCGACTATCAGGTGGAGAAGGTGCGCCATGCAGGACCCTTTAATGTTGCGCAACCACTTGTGCTCGATAGTATCGACAACAATCAGACGCGCTATTCTGCCGACAATGCATTAGCCACCAAGTTGTCGCTCGAACTGACAAAGGATAATCCCCTTGTTTCCCTCTCTTCACTCCAACTGGATTCCGCCACCCTTAATGTGGTGAGTTTCGATGTTATGTCATCCACCTATCTCAAGGATTTGAAGGTAGATGTAAAGGGTGCAAAGAAGTATAAACTGTATGCCGACGGAGTGGAGCAAGGCGAATCGTTTTTGCTCCAACCTGGTTATCATACCTTGAGCCTTAAGTTTGTGGCCGACAGTACGGGATTGGCTGTAGCCCTGCCTTCGGAGGCTCTGTCTCCCGTTGAAGGCAAAAAGCATGCACTTATGTTGGCAGATGTTTTGGCTACACGCATAACAACCGAAGCATCGCTATCACCTTCTGGCAGGTGGGCACTTGTGGGGTGGCGTTGGCTTGATGCTACCAATAAGACTCGCTCTAAAAATCAGCTCATCGATTTAAAGACGGGTATGAGGAGAAATGTGAATGACCGACTGTCGTGGATGCCGTCGTCCGACCGCTATTACTATGTGGCAGAGGAGGGAAGCAAGAAAGTGCTGAAAACGGTTGACCCGGCTACTGGAGAGGAGACTGTGCTCACTACGGATATGCCGACTTATTACTATTTTATATCCCCCACAGAGACATTTGCTATAATCATGCAATCTCAGGACGGACCCAAGAAAGAGGACGGAGTGTTCGAGATTGTGCATCCCGACGACCGCCAACCAGGATGGCGCACGAGATACTCGCTCGCCCGTCTTGACTTTGCCACCGGTATAGTGCAACCGCTAACATATACCTATCACCCGGTTTCAGTTAGCGACATCACTCCTGATGGCAGGCATTTATTGTTCTCTGTAGCTACCGACTCGCTCACTCATCGCCCCACCACTCGACAGACATTCTATGACCTCGACTTGCAGACTATGCAGAGCAAGATGCTGGTGGAGAAGGACGGATTCATAGGCAATGCTATCTATGGAGGCGGTGCCGATAAGGTGTTCTTTGTGGCTAGTACCGAGGCTTTTGACGGTATTGGTAAGCGAGTGCCTGAAGGTGCGACACCAAATATGTATGACTATCATCTATATTTGATGGACACTGCCTCGCGCAAGGTCACTCCACTCACCGCAGATGATGCAACAAGTATTGAGGATGTGGTATATTCATTGGCAGACAAGTGTCTTTATTATACAGCGCAGAACGGTGATAGCGTAAGCCTTTATCGTCTCGACCCCAAGACATTGCGCTCCAAGATGGTGAGACAACCGCTTGAGGTGCTTGGTGGTTTTAGTATTGCCGACAAGGCTGGAAATATAATGGTGCATGGTTCATCGGCCGATGTGCCATACGAGATATACACTATTTCATCTCCCTCTACCAAACCTAAGGTGGCGCTTGTGGTAGATCCCAATGCCGACATCAAGGCTACACTGGATATCAGTGATGTCAAGCCTTGGAGCTTTGAGTCATCACGAGGCGATAGGGTCACAGGATTCTACAGCTTGCCAGTTAATTTCGACCCATCGAAGAAATATCCTGTTATTGTGCATTACTACGGAGGTTGCTCACCCACATCGCGCCGTTATGGTAATGGTTCGCATTATCCTATGTTCTATTGGAATGCCCTCGGATATATTGTCTTCAATGTGAATCCTTCCGGTGCATCGGGTTTTGGACAGGAATGGGCATCACGCCATGTGAATACCATGGGCGAAGGGCCTGCACAGGACATCATCGACGCCACACGACAGTTTGTCAAGGATGTACCCCAGTGTGATGCCGACCATATCGGTTGTGTGTCAGCAAGCTATGGCGGATTTATGACTCAGTATATGATGACCAAGGACAATCCTTTTGCCTGCGGAGTGTCGCATGCGGGCATATCCAGTCATACCAGCTATTGGGGTGAGGGATATTGGGGATATTCATACAGTGAGACATCTGCAGCCAACAGTTATCCTTGGACCCGCAAGGATCTTTTCGTGGATCGTTCACCACTTTATAATGCCGACAAGATTAAGAAACCCATCCTCTTCACTCATGGAACTGCCGACACAAATGTTCCCGTTGGAGAGAGTATTCAGATGTACACAGCGCTTCGTCTGCTCGGTGTGCCAACGGCATTTGTAGAGGTGGAAGGTGAGAATCATGGTATAATGGATCCTACCAAACGAATAAAATGGATTAACTCAATCATGGCATGGTTCCAACGCTGGCTTAAGGACGATTCGTCATGGTGGGATGCCATATATACCCCGAAGAAGCTATGACACGTTGATTTAAATCAATAATATTACATATCATAAGAAAAATATGGTGTAAAAGTTGGAAATTGAAACATTTTTAGCTAATTTTGCATCGTGTTTTTCATAGTATTAGATTTAAGGTTAACAAAGGTTTAGGGGTCGCAGCGGCGACCCTTTTTTTAATAACATAAAACAATTTATTAATTATGAGAAAATTTAAAATAACTATCGCAGCGGCTATGTTTGCCCTAACGGCAATGGCTCAAAACGTAAATCCCGTGATACCCGGCTTTCATCCCGACCCTTCGGTATGCAGGGTAGGGGATAAGTTCTATCTTGTCAATTCATCATTCCAGTATTTCCCTGGTGTACCAATCTTTGAGAGTACCGATATGCAGCATTGGACTCAAATTGGCAATGTACTCGACAGGCAGTCGCAGTTGCCGCTTAAGGGGGCAACGTCATGGCAGGGTATCTATGCTCCTACTATCAGATACAACGACGGTGTCTATTATATGATTACCACAAATGTGGGCAATGGCGGCAACTTTATGGTGACGGCATCCGACCCACGTGGACCATGGAGCGAACCGATATGGCTCGAACAGCAGGGTATCGACCCCTCACTGTATTTCGAGAATGACGTATGCTATATGGTTAGCAATCCCGACAATACGATTATGATATGTGAAATCGACCCGCGTACTGGCGGACAACTCACAGAGTCAAAACCTATATGGAGAGGGACGGGAGGGCGCTATCCCGAAGGACCACATATATATAAAAAGGATGGCAATTACTATCTGCTTATTTCCGAAGGAGGCACTGAGATTGCCCATAAACTGACAATTGCCCGCAGTAAGAATATCTATGGCCCGTATGAGGGCTGTCCTGATAATCCTATCTTCACTCATTGCTGTATGGCAGCACAGACATCGCAGATACAGGGCACCGGTCATGGCGACTTTGTGCAGGGTGCCGACGGCAGATGGTGGTTGTCGTTCCTTGCCTTCCGTTTCATTGGTGGTAGCTATCATCATCTCGGACGTGAGACTTTTGTGTTGCCTGTGGAATGGCCTGAAGGCGGTTGGCCTGTGGTTAATGGCGGAAGACCGGCGGAAGTGACAGGTCAATCCACTGCCATTGCAAACAGTTGTTCGACCACATTCCATAATATCGGTCCGGAGTTTATTCATATCCAGCAACCAGTGGAGGAGAGATACGAACATGTGGGCACGGCTTTGCGACTGCATTGCTCACCATCATCTCTCACTGCCAACAACCAACCGACATTCATAGGCCGACGAATGCAGAATGCTAACATGGCAGCCACAACATTCATGGATGCCACGGGATTGCAGTCGGGTGATGAGGCTGGATTCACTCTGTATCAAATACACGACGGACACAGTGACATTGTTGTAGGCCGTGAGACAGACGGACGACTATATGTCACGTTGCGCCATACCATCAAGTCGCTTGTGAAGGAAGAGCCGCGCCGATATGTTGACAATCCCAAGATGTTCATGAGAATACAGACCACCACACCCGAAATTGTCACTTTCCTTGTGGGTGAGACACTCTACAACATGCAGCCTCTCGGCACTATCGACGCACCGCTACTCTCTACCGAGGTGGTGGGCGGATTCACAGGTGCCATTCTCGGATTGTATGCCACAGGTAAGGGCTATGCCGACTTTTTCCACCTCGATTACCGATAATTTTTGTAAAGTCCACATATCAAAATTAACAAAATAACAACTTTTATCATAAAAAAACGTCAAAATGCTTGTAAGTGAGAAATAAAATGAGTAATTTTGCGGTCGATAACAGAAAGATTATTTTTAGTAACATAAATAAAACACTAAAGAAAATGGTTAGTTACAAGGAATTGGGTCTCGTGAATACTCGCGAGATGTTTAAGAGAGCAGTAGCCGGTGGCTATGCTATCCCAGCTTTCAACTTTAACACAATGGAGCAGATGCAGGCTATCGTGCAGGCTGCAGTAGAAACAAAGTCACCCGTCATCATGCAGGTATCAAAGGGCGCTCGCAACTATGCCAACGCCACTATCCTCCGCTATATGGCTCAGGGTGCAGTAGAGTATGCTAAGGAGCTCGGTTGCGAGCATCCTGAAATAGTGCTCCACCTCGACCACGGAGATAGCTTCGAGCTTTGCAAGGATTGCATCGACATGGGCTTCTCTTCAGTGATGATCGACGGTTCACACCTCCCCTACGAGGAGAACGTTGCTCTCGCTAAGAAGGTTGTTGACTATGCTCATCAGTTTGACGTAACTGTTGAGGCTGAGCTCGGTGTCCTCGCTGGTGTTGAGGATGAGGTTTCGGCTGCTGAGTCACACTACACAAAGCCTGAGGAGGTTATCGACTTCGCTACTCGTACAGGTTGCGATTCACTCGCTATCTCTATCGGTACTTCTCATGGTGCATACAAGTTCACTCCTGAGCAGTGCACACGCGATCCGAAGACTGGTCTTCTCGTTCCTCCTCCATTGGCATTCGATATCCTCGCCGAGATCGAGCAGAAGTTGCCTGGATTCCCTATCGTGCTCCACGGTTCTTCTTCAGTTCCTCAGGACGAGGTTGCAACTATCAACAAGTTCGGTGGCAAGTTGCCCGATGCTATCGGTATCCCCGAGGATCAGCTCCGTCAGGCAGCAAAGAGCGCTGTTTGCAAGATCAACATCGACTCTGACTCTCGTCTCGCCATGACTGCTGCTATTCGTCAGCACCTTGCTGAGCATCCTGGAGACTTCGACCCACGTCAGTATCTGAAGCCTGCTCGTGAAAACATGAAGAAGATGTACATCCACAAGATTGTGAACGTACTCGGTTCTGACGGCAAGCTCGCTCAGTAATAACTACAAAATAAAAAGGGCAACCATTGCGGTTGTCCTTTTTTATTTTATTTATGTCGGTTGGCCCTTTGTTCGCGGTACTTGGCCTTCTGTCGGGCTGAACCGCTGCCGTGGGCTCCTGTGATGTATTTCTTTTTCTTGGCCTTGGTCTTCACCTTGTCCTTATTGGGATCGCCCTTTGGCATTCCCTTGAACACCATCCCGCCGCCGGCAATAATATCGTCAATATCTGCCATATCAATGGTGGAAAAGTCTTACGCCAGTGAATGCCATGGCAATGCCATACTTGTCGCAGGTGTCGATAACATGGTCGTCGCGCACGCTGCCTCCGGCTTGTGCGATGTATTCAACTCCACTCTTATGAGCACGCTCGATATTGTCTCCAAAGGGGAAGAAAGCGTCGCTGCCAAGGGCAACACCTGTGTTCTTGGCTATCCATTCCTTCTTCTCTTCGCGAGTGAGCACCTCAGGCTTCTCCTTGAAGAACTGCTGCCATGTGCCTTCGCGCAATACATCATCATGGTCGTCGGAGATATACACGTCGATGGTGTTGTCGCGATCGGCGCGGCGGATGTTGTCAACAAACGGCAACGACATTACCTTTGGATGCTGGCGCAGCCACCAGATGTCGGCCTTGTTACCGGCGAGACGTGTACAGTGGATGCGGCTCTGCTGACCGGCTCCAATACCGATGGCCTGTCCGTCCTTGACATAGCATACTGAGTTGCTCTGAGTGTATTTCAGTGTGATAAGTGCGATGATAAGGTCGCGCTTGGCTGCATCGCTGAATGTCTTGTTCTGTGTAGGGATGTTCTCGAAGAGAGCGGGATCGTCGAGCTTCACTTCGTTGCGACCCTGTTCGAATGTGATACCGAACACCTGCTTACGTTCGATAGGTGCAGGCACGTAGTTGGGATCAATCTTGATGACATTATATGTTCCCTTGCGCTTGGCTTTGAGAATCTCAATAGCCTCGGGAGTATAGTCGGGGGCGATGACACCGTCGCTCACCTCACGCTTGATGAGAAGGGCTGTGGCCTCGTCGCAGGTGTCGCTAAGTGCCACGAAATCACCGTATGAGCTCATGCGGTCGGCACCGCGGGCACGGGCGTAGGCACAGGCAATGGGTGATAGTTCCACCTTGAGATCGTCAACGAAATAGATTTTGCGGAGTGTATCATCAAGAGGCAGACCGACAGCGGCTCCTGCCGGTGAGACATGCTTGAATGAGGCTGCAGCAGGCATACCTGTGGCTGCCTTCAGCTCCTTGACAAGTTGCCATGAATTGAATGCGTCCAGGAAATTGATATAACCAGGGCGACCGTTGATTACCTCAATAGGCAACTCTCCCTCTTCCATATATATGCGTGAGGGCTTTTGATTCGGATTACATCCGTACTTTAATGCTAATTCTTTCATTTTCTTAGACGTTAATGAAGTTAAGGAATTTAAAGAAGTTAAGGACGTTAAGGAATTAACCAAAAAAGAGACAATCCCCATAGTCCTATGCGGCTTGTCTCTTTTTTATTCCTTGTAGAGTCGAATGTGGTGATTTTACTCGCCAACGTTGACTCTTCTCTCCTTGATACGGGCCTTCTTACCGGTGAGTGCACGCAGATAGTAAAGCTTTGCGCGACGTACCTTACCATGCTTGTTGATCTCGATGCTCTCGATGTTCGGAGACTCGATTGGGAAGATACGCTCAACACCTACGGTACCAGACATCTTACGCACTGTGAAGCGCTTCTTGTCTCCATGACCGGAAATCTTGATAACTACACCACGGTAGAGCTGGATACGCTCCTTACTACCCTCGATAATTTTGTAAGCGACAGTGATAGTGTCACCTGAACGGAACTCAGGGAACTTCTTGCCGGTTGCAAATGCTTCTTCAGCAACTTTAATTAAATCCATTTTCTTGTATAAAATTAAATTTGTTTATCGTTCCAACGCAACATAACAGGCAACACGTTACTTCCTGCCAGCGATTACGCCGAAAAGCGGGTGCAAAGGTAATACTTTTTATT
>JALFCW010000108.1 GCA_022771625.1 Prevotella sp. | reverse complement strand
CAGCACACAGAGCCGATTATTTAGAACGAGAGATAATTAACAGAATTACACGAGCCGTGTGCGGTGAAAGTCGCATGCACGGTTCTTGAAGGGGAAAGCGGGGGAAACCCCGCAGACCTACTTAGAAAAGTTCGAAGGAGTTAACGCAAAAGATTGGCCCTATACCACCGAGACTCCGGAGAATAATTAGTTATAATCTTGTTCTTCCCCGATAAGGGGAAGTCGGTGGGGGCTTGGAAACAACTATGTTGAAGTATCAAATTTATCAGTCGCAGTTGAAGGACAGTCCTTCTTACGGTAAGTACTATGCTCGTATCGTTAGTACGGGTACGTATGACGTGAAGGGGTTGGCGGAGCACATGGCGAAGCACAACACTCCGTTCTCGCCGGGTACTATCACCGGTATTCTTACCGATGCCATCGCGTGTATCAAGGAGTTGGCACTCGACGGCAAGCGCATCACGCTCGACGGTCTGTTGAGTATCGGTTTGTCGATTTCGCACAAGATGGGCGTTGATTCCGCCGACGACTTCTCCATCTCGAAGTGCGTGGAAAGGGTGAAGCTCGTGGCGCTGGGCGTGGGTGAGTTCTCGTCATCACTGTTGACTTCGCAGGCGAAGCTTTCGGAGAACAAGACTTATCAGTCGCCGCGTACTGGTGGTGTTTCTACCGAGACCCCAGAGGACCCGGGTACTGACCCTGGAAGCGGAGGCGATGTAATTGACCCGGGTAGCGGCTCAGGAACTGACAACACCGGAGGCTCAGGCTCTGACAGCGGCGGTTCTGATACCGACGGCGGCGGCTACTACGAGTAGTGACAGAGGCGCGGGTTGATGCTTTTTTATAGACCACAGATGGTTTTTATAGACCACAGATTAACACAGATTGGCACAGATTAAGAGCCAAAGGCTCTGATTAGGATGATTATAATCTGTGATAATCAAAATATCTTTGATATTTAAAAATCTGTGTAAATCTGTGATAATCTGTGGACAAAAAAAGAAGTCTGTGGACAAAAAAACTCTGTGGATTTCCGTGCCCTTCAATAATTAGAAATTATGAATTAAAACTGTGGAAAAATGACTCAAGAGAACAAATCGAGGCTTATTAAGTTTCTGTGGAATCTTGCCTCAGCAGTGCTGGCTGCTATCGGAACTGCTTTGGGCGTGAGCTGTGCAGTTGCGTAGATTGAAGATGAACTTTGAACATTAAAACATCAATCACCGGCGAGGATGGTCTTTATCTCCTCGTCGGTTTTTGTCAGTTTGTCGCGACATGTCTTTATGAGGGCTTGGGCACGCTTGAGCTGTTCGCCAAGAGTGTCGATATCGAGTTCGTCGTTTTCCATCTTGCGGACGATGGACTCCAGTTCCTTTATTGATTCTTCGTATTTCATAAGGCGTGTTATATTTTTTTCGTTTCGTTTACTGTGGATTTTACCATGCCGTCGGCAAGGCGGGTGACGATGATGTCGCCGGGCTTTACCGCAGAGGGAGAGCGGAGGGCATGCCCGTTGACGAGGGTGATGGTGTAGCCGTGCTGAAGGAGTAGGGTGGGGTCGAGCGACTTGGTGCGTTGCTCCAGTATGTCGAGGGTATGACGGCGACGGTCTATAAGGCGTTGGACTGCCGAAGCAATCCGCTGGTTGAGTGTCACCAACTTATTCTCCTGCTTGCTCTTCACAAGGGAGAAAAGAATGGGGATGCGCTCTGCGGCACGCGAGAGACGCATTTTTTCTATCTCCATGTGATGCTGCACATAGGAGGTAATCCTGTCAGCAGCATCATCGATGCGACGGGCAACCTGTTCGAGACGGTCGATGAGGAAGGCTGCAGCGGCTGTGGGGGTCTTCACCCTCGTATGTGACACCATGTCGAGGATACACTCGTCGCGGTCGTGTCCGATGCCCGTGATGACAGGCAGGGGGAAATTTGCCACGTTCTCGGCAAGCAACAGGGAGTCGAATCCCGACATGTCGCTTGTGGCACCTCCGCCGCGGATAATCACAACACAATCATAGTCATCTATATGGGCGTTAATCTTGTCGAGGGCGGAGATGATACTCCTCTCAACACCTTCGCCCTGCATGAGAGATTCATATAAGGTGACGGAGAAGCGGAAACCCCGTTTGTTTTCCTCCAATTGGCGACAGAAATCGCCATATCCCGCGGCAGTGCTTGATGATATTACCGCGATGCGCTGGGTGAATAGCGGAAGAGGGAGCTCGCGGTTGAGGTCGAACACGCCCTCAGCTTTCAGTTGGCGGATTATCTCCTGACGTCGGCGTGCCATGTCGCCGAGGGTGAAGCGGGGGTCGATGTCATCCACAATCCACGAAAAACCGAATGCCTCGTGGAAATCGGGGTGGACAAGTACGAGAACCTTCATCCCAAGTGTGAGCGTCTGACCGGTGGTGTGCTCGAAATACGGGCGGACACTGCCCCACACATTGCGCCAGCACTTGGCCTTCGCCCTTGCCACGGGGGTGTTGTGCCCCTCGACCTTCTGTATGAACTCAAGATAGCAATGCCCGTTATTTTCACCAATCTGACCAATCTCTGCCTCCAACCAATATTGCTCGCAGAGGGTGTCCTCGATGGTGGCGCGCACAAGTCGGTTGAGCTCAAGCAGGGAGAAGTGGTGATGTTGCTCAAGGGTGTTGTCGTATCTCATTCTGTGCCTCCTTTCGATGATGAGTCAGGATGAAGTTTGCGACCTGACATGAGAGCCTCGTAAAAATCGGGGATGCCATAACCGAAGATATTGTCGGGATGGATATCGTTGTCGCCGCTATGGCGCACCAGTTCGATAATCTCTCGGGGAGTGAGCGAGGGAAGGGCTTGCCACAGACATGCCACAAGACCGCAGACGAGGGGTGTGGAGAAGGAGGTGCCCATATCCTCAAGGACTGTTCCACGCGAGGAGACAAGAACGGCAGGACTGCCCAATGCCACCACGTCGGGTTTTATCCTTCCGTCGGCTGTGTTGCCCACACCGCTGAAAGGGGCGTTGCTGTTCTCGGTGGTCACTGCTCCCACGGTCAGGATGTCGTGGGCATCGGCGGGGAAGGTAATCTTCTTCCATGGACCCATACCGTTGTTGCCAGCACTGTTGACGAGGATGATGCCCTTGCCGGCAAGCATGGAGGCTGTGCGCGAGATGAGGGCTGTGCGACCGTCGAGATGCCAGAGGGGATGGTCGCCGTAGTGGTTGTCGTATTCATAATATCCCAACGAACTGTTGATGACATCTACGCCCACAGAGTCGGCAAACTCCGCCGCCATCGCCCAATAGTCCTCCTCGATGGGTTGCTCGGTTTGCTGGTCCTCGCATCGCAATAGCCAATAGGAAGCCTTTGGGGCAGTACCTATATATACCTCGGGCGCATTGACTGCCATCGCCGAGAGAACCTTAGTGCCATGGTCGGTTTCGTTGAAGAAATTCACAGACGACGGATATACAAAATCCTTCACGCCCTTGATGTCTATATTCTTGAACACTTGCTTGCGATCCACCTCGGCAAAACCACCATCGAGAACGGCTATCGTCATGCCCTCGCCACGATATCCCTGCTGGTGGAGACGGATGCCGCCCAGGGCCTCCACTTGAGAATGAGCCTTGCCGTAGATGACATTTGCCACGGAATCCCACGGGTTGAAACCGTCGCGATTTTTCCTTGAGCGTCTTACCCTGGCTGTGATACTATCGGGGGAGGTCCATACCCTTGTGACCGACTCGACGTATGGAAGTTGGCGTATGCGTTGTATATAGGATGTGTCGTAGCAGTTGACAAGAACGGTATTGTTCCATTTGCTCATACCGATAATACGCATTTGCTCGGAGCGTATCTCCTTGAGATACTGATAACTCACGGGCAAGTCGGTGGAGTCGATGGCAATGCCAAAACGATGGCGCCTGTCGATAGACTTGTGGGAGAGAAACTGCTTGGGTTTGTCTATAGAAAAACCACATCCGCGCTTGTCCTTGAGTTGGACGCGGAAGGTATAGTTCTTCTCGCCGGGATATTTTACTCTCGGAGACGACCCATGGATGGCTGCCAGGACAACGGCAGACATCATGGCAAAGGCGATGAGCAGAAACGGTCTTTGAGACATATTCTTATCAGGGTGTTATGCAAAATTGGGTGCAAACTTACTGCAAATTTGTCGAAATACCAAATTTTTTGCAAGAAAAGTTGCTACTCTCAACAAAACTTGGTAACTTTGCACGCTAATTTCTAAAAATATTATGGATAAAAACAAAGCAACACTCGAATTGGGGTCAAAGCCAGTGGGCAAGTTGCTGATGCAATATGCCCTCCCTGCTATCATCGCCATGACGGCTTCGTCGCTATATAATATGGTGGATAGTATCTTTATCGGACAGGGAGTGGGAGCATTGGCGATATCTGGACTTGCGGTCACATTCCCCTTTATGAATCTCTCGGCTGCTTTCGGTGCGGGAGTTGGTGTCGGTTCATCGTCCTATCTGTCGGTGAAACTCGGACAGAGGGACTATTCCACGGCGCAGCGTATCTTAGGCAATAATATCACTCTCAACATCATCATCGGTTTTATATTCTCGGTGGTGTCGCTCATTTTCCTCGACCCTATCCTCTATTTCTTCGGGGCAAGCGACCAGACTATCCCATACGCCAGGGAGTATATGATTATCATCTTGCTCGGAAATATCATCACCCACTTATACTTCGGAATGAACGCAGTGCTCAGGGCGGCGAGCAAACCGCGGCAGGCGATGTACACGACGATATTCACCGTTGTGCTCAACTCAATCCTCGACCCCCTGTTTATCTATACCTTCGACATGGGGATAAGGGGCGCTGCCATCGCCACAATACTATCGCAGACGGTGGCGCTTGTATGGCAGATAAGACTGTTTAGCGACAAGGGTGAACTGCTCCATCTGAAGCGGGGAATATATAGGCTTGACAATATAATTGTCAAGAACATTCTGGGTATCGGAATATCGCCTTTCGCCATGAATGCCACGGCGTGCCTGGTGGCTATCTTTGTCAATCAGCGCTTGCTGGAATACGGAGGCGACCTGGCTGTGGGAGCATTCGGTATTGCCAATAGGGTGGCATTTATATTCATCATGATCAACTTTGGAGTGAACCAAGGCATGCAACCCATTGCGGGATATAACTACGGGGCGCAAAATTACGACCGACTGATGAGGGTGTTGAAGTTGGCGATGATTGCAGGCACATGTGTCACCACGTCGGGATTTATCGTGGCGGAGTTTATGCCTCACCTGTGCGTGCGACTCTTCACAAACGACAAGGTGCTCACCGACCTGGCGGTCAACGGAATACGTATTATGATGGCGGCTATGCCTATCGTGGGCTATCAGATGATTGTCACCAATTTCTTTCAGAGTATCGGCAAGGCGAAGATAAGTATCTTCCTCTCGCTCTCCCGCCAACTGCTCTTCCTCGTGCCGCTGATTGGTGTGATGCCGGTGTTCTTCGGAGTGAATGGAGTATGGGTGGCAATGCCGATATCGGATTCCTTCTCGGCTATCTTCGCATTGGTGATGATGGTGAGATATATGAGGGTGTTTAAAAAAAGATAATATATGGACAAGAAAATCATTATTACCGTAGGACGTCAGATAGGTAGTGGCGGACGTGATGTGGCGAAGTTGTTGGCGGAGATGTTTGACTGTCGTCTTTATGATCGCGAATTGCTCAATCTTGCAGCAAAGGAGAGTGGGTTCTCTGAGAAATTCTTCGAGCAGAACGACGAGCACAAGGGATTCTTTAAGTCGATGTTTCAGATGCATAGCTCCTTTGCCGAATGTTCTTTCTATCGCAATGAGTTCTCACAGGAAAACCTGTTTAAGTTTCAGAGCGACGCAATCGTGCGTGCAGCATCGGAGTCGTCGTGCGTGTTTGTAGGGCGTTGTGCCGACTATATCCTGCGCGACATTCCGGGTAAGGTTGATGTCTTCATCACTGCGGATATTGACGACCGCATAGCCCGTGTGGTGGAGCGAAAGGGATGCTCTCGCGAACAGGCTGCGAAGATGATTGCTAATGGTGAAAGTGACCGAGCCTCTTACTATAATTATTACACCGGGAAGCGGTGGGGGCACTCCGACAGTTATGACTTGTGCGTCAACTCGTCGATTCTCGGAATAGAGGGCACTGCCAAGTTTATTGAGGAATTTATAAAATTGAAAGTTGAAGGTTAATATTTAGGCACGGATTGACACGGCTTTAAAAAAGACACGGCTCGTTTGCGCTGGTTTTTTATAGACCACAGATTGGCACAGATTGACACAGATTAAGAGCCAAAGGCTCTGATTGGATTGATTAATGATTATTGATTGATGATAAAAATCTGTGATAATCACAATATCTTTAGATATTAAAACAATCTGTGATAATCTGTGCTAATCTGTGGACAAAAAAACTCAGTGGAAAAGAAAGCCGTGAACTTGCGCCAGCAAGCTGTAATCACGAAGTGCCGTGGATATATCAATGCGGAGCCTAGCCGTGTCTTTTTTAAAAAGCCGTGGATTTCCGTGCCTAAAATTTAAATCTGTGGAAAGATATGAAGAAAATAGGAATAATTAGCGATACCCACGCCTATTGGGACGATAAATACTTGAAGTATTTCGAACCTTGCGACGAGATTTGGCACGCAGGGGATATAGGCAGTACGGAGTTGGCCGACCGACTGGCGGCATTCCGTCCTTTGAGGGCTGTGTGCGGCAACTGCGACGGGGGAGACCTCAGACGCATGTTTCCAGAGGTGCTCAGATTCAAATGCGAGGAGGTGGATGTGCTGATGAAGCATATCGGGGGATATCCCGGCAATTACGACCGCTCGATTGTGGGACGCATATATTCGTCGCCACCCAAACTTTTCATCTCCGGACACTCGCATATACTAAAGGTGAAATACGACAAGACACTGGGATTGCTGCATATCAACCCAGGGGCGGCAGGGCAACAGGGATGGCATAAGGAGCGCACTATCGTGAGGCTAACCATTGACGGCGACAAATTCACTGACTGCGAGGTTGTAACGCTCGGAGGAAGATAAAGTAGATAAAAAAACGTAAAATACATAGTATTTATTTTGTAGTCAATATAAAAATGTGTATCTTTGCACAAAATTTTGCACACATATTTGGAAAATTGAATAAAAACAATCGTATATGAAGAATATCGTTATCACTGGCGGTGCCGGATTTATTGGCTCGCATGTCGTTCGCCTCTTCGTGAACAAGTATCCCAACTATCGCATCATCAACCTCGACAAGTTGACGTATGCTGGTAATCTTGCCAACCTCAAGGACATCGAGGACAAACCCAATTATAAGTTTGTCAAGATGGACATCTGCGACTTCGACGCTTTCTATCAGCTGATGCAGGACGAGCAGATTGACGGTATCATCCATCTCGCTGCAGAGAGCCATGTCGATCGCTCAATCAAGGACCCCTTTACCTTCGCACGCACCAACGTGATGGGTACCCTCTCTCTGCTGCAGGCTGCAAAGCTCTATTGGGAGTCGCTGCCCGAGAAATATGAGGGCAAGCGCTTCTATCATATCTCTACCGACGAGGTGTATGGAGCCTTGACAATGACTCATCCCGAGGGCATTGAACCTCCGTTCACTACCAAGGCGTCGTCATCACAGCATCACGAGGCTTACGGTGAGGACTTCTTCCTTGAGACAACTAAGTATAATCCTCATTCTCCATATTCGGCATCCAAGGCGGGCAGCGACCACTTCGTGCGTGCCTTCCACGACACATACGGAATGCCTACTATCGTAACCAACTGCTCGAACAACTACGGTCCATATCAGTTCCCCGAGAAACTCATCCCGTTGTTCATTAACAATATCCGCCATCGCAAACCGCTGCCTGTATATGGCAAGGGAGAGAATGTGCGCGACTGGTTGTATGTAGTGGATCACGCCCGAGCCATCGACCTCATCTTCCATGAGGGCAAGGTGGCAGAGACATACAACATCGGAGGATTCAACGAGTGGAAGAACATCGACATCATCAAGGTTGTAATTAATACCGTCGATCGTCTGCTCGGACGCAAGGAAGGTGAGGATATGGATCTCATCACCTACGTCACCGACCGACTTGGACATGACGCCCGCTATGCCATCGACTCAACAAAGTTGCAGAGAGAACTCGGTTGGGAGCCCAGTTTGCAGTTTGAGGAGGGTATCGAGAAGACCGTGAAGTGGTATCTCGAGAACCAGGAGTGGCTCGACAATGTTACGAGCGGCGATTATCAGAAGTATTACGAAAATATGTATCAGGGCAGATGAAAA
>JALFCW010000106.1 GCA_022771625.1 Prevotella sp. | reverse complement strand
TGGCAATGATGACAAATACAAGTATGTGAAGGACAAAATAGCAACAATATTCCATAAGCACAAAGGCCGGTACGGGTATCGGAGAGTGACTGAGGAGTTGCGAAAAGATGTCCATGGCATCAACCATAAGACAGTCAAGAGACTTATGGATGAGTTGGGGCTTAAATGTGAAGTGCGTAAAGTGAGATACAGGTCATACAAGGGTGATGTCGGCAAGACTGTGTCCAATGTGATTAATAGGGATTTCACTGCAGACAGGCCTTTGCAAAAGGTAGCTTAAAAGAGTATATGGAATACTATAATAATGAAAGAATAAAATTGAGACTCAACGGTATGTCTCCTGTTTTATACAGAAAGGCATTCGAACAGGGTCAGGGTTATTAACCCGTCCAACTTTGTGGGTTCACTTCAGTACCTGAACCTTACTAATGCCATCAAGGGGAGGCTATCTACTGATGCCATCAAGGGGGCTCTCCCGCAAGGGGATGGCCTCTTTTTTATTTTTCTACCTCACCCGTCCTCTCCTGCTAGGAGAGGCTCCACCTCCCCCTCGGCTCCCCCTCCTCAGAAGGGGGCTCCAACCGGTAAACCGGCTGTTTGGTACTCGCAAACAAGTTCTCGCCCCTTCGGGGTTGCTCGTGGAGTTTTACGCAATAGAATTGCGAGTGTTTATGCGCCGAGGGCGCGACAGCCGCACATGGCGATTGTTTTACGCACAGAGTTGCGAGTGTTTATGCGCCGGGGAGGGTTATAATGCGCGGAGGGCGGCGAGGAGCTCGGCGTTCTCGGTCTTGGTGCCGATGGTGACGCGGAGACAATTGCCGCACATGGTGACGCGATTGCGATTGCGAACAATGATGCCCTTCGATACAAGGTAGTCGTAGGTGGACTGGGCATCGGTGACTTCTACCAGGAAGAAGTTGGCATCGGTGGGGTAGATCTTCTTGGTGATGGGAAGGAGAGTGAAGGCTTCCATCACGCGGGAACGCTCCTGGAGTATCAGACGTACCCACTTGTCTATCTCGTAAGGGTCGTTGAGAATATCAAGGGCCTTCTGCTGGGCAAGGAGATTGATGTTGTAGGGGTACTTCACCTTGTTTAATATCTCGATAATATCCTTTGAGGCGAATGCCATACCAAGACGTAGGGCGGCACAACCCCATGCCTTACTCATCGTGTTGAGGATAACGATGTTGGGGTGGGACAACAACTCGCTGCGGAATGGACGCTGGGAGGAGAAGTCGCTATATGCCTCGTCGATAACGACTAATCCGTCGAAGGCGGCGATAATCTTGTTGATCTCGTCGCGGTTGAGGGCATTGCCAGTGGGATTGTTGGGCGAACAGAGCCAGATGAGTTTGGTGTGCTCGTCGGTGGCGGCGAGGAGTTTGTCGGCATTGAGTTGGAAACCTTCCTCCAGGCACACTGTGCGATATTCCACATTGTTGATGTCGGCACATACGCGATACATGCCGTAGGTGGGTTCGATGGCCACCACATTATCTGTCTGTGGCTCGGTGAAGCAACGATACATGAGGTCGATGGCTTCATCGCTGCCATTGCCGAGGAAGATATTTTCTGCCGGAACGCCCTTGACTGCTGAAATCTTGGATTTTAGTTCAAGTTGGAGCGGGTCGGGATAGCGGTTGAATGGGGCGTTGTAGGGGTTCTCGTTGGCGTCGAGATAGACGCTGGCGTTCCTGCCGCTGAACTCGTTGCGAGCACAGCTGTAGGGGGCCAGAGACCATATATTCTTGCGGGTCAATTCTTGTAATGTCTTCATATTTATCCTTTTACTTCATTAATCCTGAGGGTCATTGCATTGCGATGGGCATCGAGACCTTCGGCGGCTGCCATGGTTTCAACGGCATGACCGATTTGGAGGATGCCTTCGTCGGTGAGGTGCTGGAAGGTGATCTTACGGCAGTAGCTGTCGAGATTCACACCGTTGTAAGCCACTGCATATCCGTGAGTGGGAAGGGTGTGGTTGGTGCCGCTGGCATAGTCGCCCGCACTCTCACATGCATACTTGCCCAGGAAAACACTGCCTGCATTGATGACCCTATCGGCGAGCGACTCGTAGTTGTCGGTCTGGATGATGAGGTGCTCGGGGGCATAGGCGTTGGCAAGGTCGATGGCCTCGTCGTCGTTTGCCACCAATACCAGTCGGCTGTTGTCCAATGCCTTTTGTGCTATCTCCTTGCGAGGCAAGAGGGCTAGTTGGCGCTTCACTTCATCATCCACCTGATGAAGCATTGACTCTGAGGTGGTTATGAGGATAGACTGAGAGTCGATGCCATGCTCTGCCTGCGACAGGAGGTCGGCTGCGATGAACGACGGATTGGCATTGGCGTCGGCAATGACGCACACCTCGGAGGGGCCTGCGGGCATGTCGATGGCCACGTCGTGGAGACTCACCTCTTGCTTGGCTGCCATCACATATTGATTGCCGGGACCGAAGATCTTATATACCTTGGGAACGGACTCGGTGCCATAGGCCATGGCTCCGATGGCTTGCACTCCGCCTGCCTTGAAGATATGACTCACGCCTGCTATGCGAGCCGCAACGAGTACGGCGGGATTGACCTTGCCCTCGCTGTTGGGAGGGGTGC
Source organism: Prevotella sp. (assembly GCA_022771625.1). Classification (GTDB taxonomy): domain Bacteria; phylum Bacteroidota; class Bacteroidia; order Bacteroidales; family Bacteroidaceae; genus Prevotella. The sequence continues at coordinate 7,612 of JALFCW010000106.1, read as the reverse complement.
AGAGCACTATCTCACGGCAACCGGCAATCTTGGCGGGTGTGGCGAGCATGAGCACTGTGCTGAACAACGGGGCGGTGCCGCCGGGGATATAGAGTCCCACCTTGTCGATGGCAACGCTCTTCTGCCAACAGGTGACTCCCGGACGGGTGGATACCTTATGACCGACGAATCGCTCCGAATCATGGAAGGTGCGGATATTGTCGTGGGCCAATCGGATGGAGGCTTTCAGGTCGTCGTCAACAAGGCGCTCGGCCTCGTCCATCTCAGCCTCACTGACTGCCAGTGAGGAGAGGTGGGCACGATCGAATTTCAGTTCGTATTCCTTCACAGCCTCATCGCCCCTAGACTTTATGTCGTCGAGGACACCACGCACGGTGGAGGTGAGTTGGGAGACGTCGAGGTGGGGACGGGCAATAATATCCGCCCACTCGGCTCTCTTGGGATATAATATCTTCTTCATTTACAAAATCATCTTTTCAATGGGGGTGACAAGAATGCCCTGAGCTCCCATTTCCTTTAGTTTGCCAATAATTTCCCAGAAACGCTTCTGGTCGAGCACTGTGTGTACGGAGCACCAGTCATCGTCGGCAAGGGGGATGATGGTGGGGCTCTTCAATCCGGGGAGCACGTCGATAATCTCCTGAAGGCGGGCTTTGGGGGCATTCATACGCACATACTTCTTGTCCTCGGCACTGCGCACTGCCTCGAAGCGGAAGAGCATCTCCTGAAGGGTGGCCTTCTTCTCGTCGTCGAGATTCTTGTTGCCGATGAGAAGGGCCTCGCTCTGCATCACTATCTCCACCTCGCGGAGGTTGTTGCTCACGAGGGTGGAACCGCTGCTGACAATATCAAAGATACCGTCGGCAAGACCGATGCCCGGAGAGATCTCCACACTGCCTGTGATGACGTGGATCTCGGTGTTGATGCCATGCTTCTCCATGAAATGTCGCAGTATGCCGGGATATGAGGTGGCAATCTTCTTGCCGTTAAACCACTCAAGACCGGGGTAGTCAATCTCCTTGGGAATGGCCAACGAGAGTCGGCACTTGCTGAATCCGAGGCGCGAGATGATGTCGGCATCCTCGCCACGCTCTACAAATTCGTTCTCGCCCACAACGCCAAGGTCGGCAACGCCGCTTGCAACGCTCTGTGGGATGTCGTCGTCGCGGAGGTAGAGCACCTCCAATGGAAAGTTGGATGACTGCACCAAGAGGGTGCGCTTGCTTGCGCTGACCTTGATGTCAGCCTCGGCGAGAAGATTCATCGTGTCGTCGAAAAGACGACCTTTTGACTGTACTGCAATTCTTAACATTTCTTGTTTTTTTATTTATTTTCTCAAAATTCCGATGCAAAATTAATGAAAAATATGGTAATCTGCAAGAAAATGTGTACTTTTGCACTCAAAATGTAATAAAATTGAGACGTAAAGCACTTTTTTCACTCGTTTTTGCCCTCTTTGGGGGCTTTATGATGCTGATTTCGGTAGGATGCCGGTCGCAGCATAAACAGTCGGCACCGCTATGGGATGATGCCGCCGACTCGACGGATGCCGAGGGTTTTGACCTTGGGCAGATTCAGGCTAACGGCGAACTCATCATGCTCACCGTCAACGGCCCGGAGACATACTACGACTTCCGTGGGCGGCAGATGGGCGTGCAGTATATGCTATGCCAGAGATTTGCCGACAAGATAGGAGTGAGGCTAAGGGTGGAGGAGTGTAGGGACACGACGGAGATGGTGAGACGACTGGCAAAGGGGGATGGCGACATCGTGGCATGCCAGTTGCGCGCCCAGGACATAAGGATGGCGAAGGACACTATCGACATGCTAGCGTTCTGCGGGGCTGGAAGCGACTCCACGGGCCACTGGTTGGTGATGAAGGAAAACGAGCAGCTTATCGCCGAGTTGAAGGGATGGTATAACCCGAAGATCACGGCGGAGGTGAAGAAGGAGGAAGCGTTTATGCTCAGTGCGAGGAGTGTGGTGAGGCATGTGTATGCCCCGATGCTCAACAGGGCGACGGGACAGATTTCGCATTACGACCACCTCTTTATGACATACGCGCGCCCGATAAGATGGGATTGGAAACTGATGGCTGCGCAATGCTATCAGGAATCGACGTTCGACCCCAAGGCGAGATCGTGGGCGGGGGCATTGGGGCTGATGCAGATTATGCCGGGAACAGCCGACCAGATTGGTTTGCCGCGAGAGAAGATATATGACCCGGAGAGCAATATCGCCGCTGCGGCAAAGTATCTCGCACAATTGGAGGCGAAATTTGGTGATGTGCCATCGAGATATGATAAACAGAACTTTGCCCTGGCTTGCTATAACGGCGGCTACAACCATATACGAGATGCAATGGCATTGGCTGCCCGCGACGGCAGAAACAGTAAGTCATGGGCGGAGGTGTCGAGATATGTGCTGAGGTTGATGGAGCCGAGGTATTATCGCGACCCGATAGTGAAATACGGATATATGAGAGGTAGCGAGACGGTGGATTATGTGTATCGGATACGCAAGAGATGGCAGGAATACACAGGGGTGAAGCGTACGGCGGAACCCTTGCCGCCGTCGGTGGCGTCGATGGGGGAGGTTCCTGTGGGGACGGCTCCGGCGGGAGCGGCTTCGAAGTATGACGTGGTATCGCCATCGGTGCCGCATCCGGCAAAGAAAAAGAAGAAGAAATATACGTTGACTATGCCTGAATAATATAATAATATAGATATGAACGAAGAAGAAAGAATCATCGAGTTGAGGGAAGAACTGCATGCCCACAACCATAGATACTACGTGGAGAATGCCCCTGAGATAAGCGATCAGGAGTTTGATGCCCTTATGCGTGAACTGCAGGAGCTTGAGGCGCGTCATCCCGAGATGCACGACGACAACTCACCCACACAACGAGTGGGAAGCGACCTGAGCAGTGAGTTTCAGCAGGTGGCGCACCGCTATCCCATGCTGTCATTGGCCAATACCTACAACCGTCAGGAGGTGGCGGACTGGTATGAGAGTGTGAGCAGGGGACTGCATGGGGCTGACTTTGAGGTGTGCTGCGAGATGAAATACGACGGACTGTCGATTAGTCTGACCTACGAGAACGGTAGGTTGGTGAGGGGTGTGACCCGTGGCGACGGTGTGCATGGCGACGATGTGACTGCCAATGTGCGCACCATCAGATGTATTCCGCTCGTGCTCACCGGCGACGACTATCCCAAGGACTTTGAAATCAGGGGCGAGATACTCATGCCGTGGAAGGTGTTTGAGAATCTTAATGCCGAGAGAGAGAAGGCCGAGGAACCGCTGTTTGCCAACCCCCGAAACGCTGCCAGCGGAACACTCAAAAGTCAGTCGTCGGCTCTTGTGGCATCGCGACGTCTTGACGCGTACCTATATTATATATTAGGAGCCGAACTGCCGTCGGACAGTCATTACGACAATCTGGAGCATGCACGACAGTGGGGATTCAAGATCAGTGAGGGAATGAAGAAGGTGAGGACGCTCGAAGAGATTTATGCCTTTATCGACAAGTGGGACACGGAGAGGAAAAACCTGCCCGTGGCCACCGACGGAATAGTGCTGAAGGTGAACTCGATAGCACAGCAACGGCAGTTGGGATACACGGCGAAGAGCCCCAGATGGGCAATAGCATATAAGTTTAAGGCAGAGAGAGAGCGCACGCGACTGCTCGACGTGACATTCCAGGTGGGAAGAACGGGAGCGGTGACGCCAGTGGCCAACATGGAACCGGTGCAACTGGCGGGTACGGTGGTGAAGCGTGCCACACTGAACAACGAGGACTTTATCCGCAGTTTCGACTTGCATATCCATGACTATGTGTATGTGGAAAAGGGTGGGGAGATTATCCCAAAGATTGTGGGAGTAGATGTGGATAGCCGTGAGGAAGGGGCGCAACCGGTGGAATTTGCCAAGGTGTGTCCGGAGTGCGGTACGCCGCTGGTGAGATATGAGGGAGAGGCAGCCCACTATTGTCCCAATGACGCATCCTGTGCGCCACAGATAAAGGGAAGGATAGAGCATTTCATATCGCGCAAGGCAATGAATATCGACAGTTTGGGACCGGAGACGGTGGATGAATATTATCGCAGGCGACTGATAAGGAATGTGGCCGACCTATATGACATCACTGTGCAGGACATCAATGGCGACGGAAGCAGGGAGAGGTCGGCACGCAAGATTGTGGAGGGGATAAAGGCATCGGTGGAAGTGCCGTTTGAGCGCGTGGTGTTCGCACTAGGCATACGACTCGTGGGCGAGACGTCGGCAAAGATACTGGCCCGACACTTCAAGAATATCGACGCACTGATGAATGCCACACTCGACCAACTGACGCAGATTGACGGTATCGGGGAGGTGATGGCAAAGAGCGTAATCACATATTTCCATACCCCCGAGAACCAGAAGATAGTGGAGAGGTTGCGCGGATACGGACTGCAGATGAGTCTGTCGGAAGAGCAACTGGCATCGGCCACCAACATACTGGCAGGCAAGACAATCGTGATCAGTGGAGTGTTTCAGAAGCATAGCAGAGACGAGTATAAGGCCATGATAGAGCAGAACGGCGGAAAGAACACAGGGTCGATAAGTGCCAAGACGAGTATGGTGCTGGCAGGCGAAAATATGGGTCCGGCCAAACTGCAAAAGGCTGAAAAACTTGGAATTAGAATCATAAATGAAGATGAATTCTTGGAAATGATAGGGCGAAATAATTAAAAAAGGTTAAATAATAAGATAAGGAGAGAAATAATTCCTAATTTCTCACTCCTAATTCCTAATTTTTTTATACCTTTGCACCCGATTTTCAAAAATAGTTGAAAGAAGAATTCAAAAACAGTTGGATGAAGAATGACAATATAAAGAACCAGTATCGTATCAACGAACAGATACGATCGCGTGAGGTTCGTATCGTAGGTGACAACGGATCGACAGTAGTTCCAACCCGTCAGGCATTGGACATGGCTCGTGACCAGGGTGTTGACTTGGTGGAGATTTCCCCCAATGCCAATCCTCCTGTATGTCGTCTTATCGACTATTCGAAATTCCTCTATCAGCAGAAGAAACGCGCCAAGGAGATGAAGGCGAAGCAGGTGAAGGTGGAGGTGAAGGAAATAAGATTCGGACCTCAGACCGACGAGCACGACTATCAGTTTAAGCTCAAGCACGCCAAGGAATTCCTGGAGGACGGCAACAAGGTGAGAGCATACGTGTTCTTCCGTGGACGTTCTATCCTATTCAAGGAGCAGGGAGAGGTGTTGTTGCTGCGTTTTGCCAACGACCTTGAGGAATACGGTAAGGTGGAGCACATGCCTTCGCTCGAAGGAAAGAAGATGTTCCTGTATCTAGCTCCCAAGAAGGCTGGTGTGGCCAAGAAGAGTCAGCAGGCTTTAGACCGCGAAAAAAAGGCCACAGAGCAGAAGGAGGCCGTAAAGGAGGCAAAGAAATCCCAGTCGGCTGAAGAGGAGCTGGATGTGGAGATTCCCGCAAATGGCGGTTTGTTTGCAAATGCGAAGATAAGTGCCGACGCGAAGAAGAAGTTGAATATAACAGATTAAGAAAGTGCGTAACGCCCGGTATATGCGTTGCCACTGTAGAATAAATAACAATTAATTAAAATTTAAAAAAATGCCAAAAGTAAAGACAAATTCCGGAGCGAAGAAGAGATTCCGTTTCACCGGTACAGGTAAGATTAAGAGAGCACGTGCTTACCACAGTCACATTCTGACTAAGAAGACAAAGAAGCAAAAGCGTAATCTTGTTCATGACACTCTCGTGGACAGAAGTAACATGAAGCAGGTACGCGACCTGTTGTGCCTCCGTTAATCACTATTGTCTAACATTTTAAAAGTAAGAAAACTATGCCAAGATCAGTTAATCACGTTGCTTCTAGAGCAAAGAGAAAGAGAATTTTGAAGCTTACTCGCGGCTACTATGGTGCCCGCAAGAATGTTTGGACCGTAGCCAAGAATACATGGGAGAAGGGTCTCACATACGCATATCGCGACCGTCGTAACAAGAAGCGCAACTTCCGCGCATTGTGGATTCAGCGTATCAACGCTGCCGCTCGTCTCGAGGGTATGAGCTACTCTGTACTCATGGGTGCACTCAACAAGGCTGGTATCGAGATCAACCGTAAGGTGCTTGCTGACCTCGCTGTCAACAACCCTGAGGCTTTCAAGGCTATTGTTGAGAAAGTAAAGTAAGAAGTGAGGGATTTTTTTTGATTGATATCATAAAAAAATCTTTGGGATAAAGGGGGGATGCTATTGTGCATCCTCTCTTTTTTTTACTACCTCTTTTTCTCCTGATAAGGAGATTTTTCTACCTCACCCGGGCGCGGGTGATATTTTTTCTACCTCACCCGTCCTCTCCTGCTAGGAGAGGCTCCACCTCCCCTCCTAAATCCTCCCCTCCTCAGGAGTGGAGGACTTAACCGGTAAACCGGCTGTTCTGTACTCGCAAACAAGCTCACGCCCCTTCGGGGTTGCTCGTGATTATCCACGCAACATAGTTGCGATTATCTAAGCGCCTTTGGCGCCCCTGCGGAATAGGTGGTATGCGGATGCCACTGGATAATTTTTGAGGCACGGAAATCCACGGCTTTTTCAAAGACACGGCTTTTGGCTCCGCATAGATATAACCACGGCACTTCGTGATTACGGCTTGCTTGCGCAAGTTCGCGGCTTAGTTTGTTTTTCTGCGGTAACGAGCCGTGTCTATACTTTAGTATAGCCCTTAGCAAATATAGCCTTTACCCATCGCGCAGCCCAGCCGTGTCTTTTTTTTAAAGCCGTGTTCATCCGTGCCTAAAAATAAATCAATCCTCAATAATCAATCATCAATAATCATCCTAATCAGAGCCTTCGGCTCTTAATCAGTGTCAATCTGTGTTAATCTGTGGTCTATAAAAACCATCTGTGGTCTGACTTTATTTTGTCCACAGATTAGCACAGATTTACACAGATTTTTTTAATATCTAAAGATATTGTGATTATCACAGATTTTTTAGGCACGGAAATCCACGGCTTTATTTTTAATAAAGACACGGCTTTTGGCTCCGCATAGAAATTATCCACGGCACTTCGTGATTACAGCTTGCTTCGCAAGTTCACGGCTTAGTTTGCTCTGCGGTAACGAGCCGTGTCTATACTTGTATAGCCTTTATTCAAATTAAGCCATTCCCATCGCGCAGCCCAGCCGTGTCTTTTTAAGCCGTGTTCATCCGTGCCTAAAATCATCAATAATCACCCTAATCAGAGCCTTTGGCTCTTAATCTGTGCCAATCTGTGTTAATCTGTGGTCTATAAACTCCTTGCGGCAGCCGCGCCCTCGGCGCTTAGATAATCGCAACTCTGTTGCGTAGGCAATCACGAGCAACCCCGCAGGGGCGTGAGCTTGTTTGCGAGTACAGAACAGCCGGTTTACCGGTTGGAGCCCTCTCCTGAGGAGAGGGGGTGTAACATGCAAATTTAAATGCATCATTTTTTCGTAAAGTAAATGCATCACCTATATTTATTGATATACATCAATCTATTCTTCTTGTTTTACACCTCCTTCTTCTTAAATATTGTTTTGCGATTTTCCATTCTATAAC
>JALFCW010000078.1 GCA_022771625.1 Prevotella sp. | reverse complement strand
CATCGCGCAGCCTAGCCGTGTCTTTTTTAAAAGCCGCGTCCATCCGTGCCTAAAAAATCAATAATCATCCTAATCAGAGCCTTTGGCTCTTAATCTGTGCCAATCTGTGCTAATCTGTGGTCTATAAAAACCATCTGTGGTCTATAAAACTCATCTGTGGTTACACTCTTCAAAAAAAATAGGGGGCCGTCCTGGCATCTCTGCCACCGTTTCCCCCTGCAAAACTATTCTTTGTTATTAAAATAACATGATCTATAAAAAAACTGTCACATCTGAACCTCGCGGCCCTTCTCTCGATGTTTAGACTTTAATCTAATGTATATTATTAAACCAATTTTCAACTAAAAAAACATTAAATTTTGCATTAATTCTCAATAGTTATATCGTTCTCACCACCTTGAATCCAGTCCTCGATGTTGACGTTGAAGAATATCGTGCCGTTAACAATTTGGTCGCCCGGATTCTTGCCAGGCAGCGGGTCGGTGTCGATATCCGGGTCGTTGGGATCCTGCGGATTAGTCGGGTCGGGGTCAATCACTCCCGCACCGCCATTCTGACCAAAGAAACGCAGTGTATATACATACTTGTGGCCAGCTATCCACGGCGTGTTCACAGGCACTGCCGAATAGGCGTAGAGAGCCTCCGTCTGACCCTCCTTCAGTTTGGGATAAACATAACTACCAGTGTTGTCCTTGATGCGTACCAGCACAGCGATGTATGCCCCTCCGTTGTCGGTGCCTTCGGCGTTGGCGTTCCATGCCGTAAGTGTCTGCGGCAGCATAAGCCAGTTGTCGTCACCACCCATCAGATTCTGAGCTGTGGCATTGAGGGTGAGGGCTGTGGCGTATTTTATTCCATACGACTTTGCCTCTGTGGGCGTGCTCCATGTGGCATAGGCGGTGGAAGATGTGGGGAATGTCATTGTGGATTTCGACATCACGCGCCCGAGCTTCACGCCTAACACCTCCACAGTGTATGTGCCGGCATTGTCGTTCAAAGCCTTAACGCTCACCTGCGCCAACTGGTGGCGGAATGTCAGATCAACACCGCTCTCGCCGTTGTCGGTCTTATTACCCGTGTTGAATGCCGCCAGCACATCCTGCTGTTCCTCTACCTTGTCCTTGGGCGTGAAGTCGGTAATGCTTTTACCGCTTTGGCTTATGCTTGGCTGCAGGTCAACTGGCGCATAGGCATAGAACTCCAAGGGATAGTCCGGCCAGAAGTAGTTGTGGTCGGTTGTCCATGTGCCTACGTTGTTCTTTGTCACCACGGCATCCGTAAAGAAGTTGCCACCGTTGCCAAGTGCCGTCACGTGGAACTTGTTGAATGTAGTGCCGTCGTAGGCTGCCCTGGTCACATTGCGGATGGATGTATTGAAGCCTATCTCAACCTTTTCCTCCGCCACTCTCATCTCATTGTCTGAGCAGCTGGCAAATATCATTGCCGCAGCTGCCATCATTGTAAAAACATTTCTCATATTTTTTTTATTTTAAAATTATTTTATTGACTTCGTCGAACTTCGTTTCTTTAATTTCGATGTTCACATCGAAACAGAGACATCCACTTCCGTCCACCCGTCGAGATCGGGATTGAAGCTTCCTTGCTCCACCGGTTCGGGTATGGGCAGGTTGGGGATAATGATCTCTATGTGCTTCTCCTGGGGCTTCTCATCGGGATGCTCCAGGTCGTGCATCTTGTCGGTCACCTCGTTGTTGAAGTAGTATTTCTTGCCGTCGTCGAGTATGGTATAGATGGTCAGCACATGGCGGTGTATCTCCTCGTGGGGACAATGGCCAAACACCAATATCCTGCCGCCTATCTTCTTCTCGCCCATCTTAGTCATAGTCATAGGCATGGTGCACACATCGTCGAAGGGTTGCAGCGTACACAGACTGACGGCGGGACTCAGTCCGCTGATGGCTGCCGATATACCGACCACATACTCTAAGTTTTCCACTCCCTCCACCGTCACGTCTATCGTATCGACCAACGCCACGGGGCGCATGGTAAGCACCCTGTTGACAGAGCTGACTGTCATGTGGCTGCAAGTGTCGGCATAAAGGAAGGATGGTTGCATCCTCACCGTCTCGTCTTCCGCGCCATCGGGCATGGGAGCCTTGGTGGATATGCCGAAACTCTTCTCGCTCACCAACTCCGTCTCCGTAGCTATGACGTAGGCATCCTCATACCTGTCGGCCACTATCTGCGTCGTACCATCGGGTTGGCTTACTCCTATGGCGGAATATCCGCCGTAGTTGGCGTCCATCATGCCGCCCTTCGTTCCAGCGAAATCGGCAGTCAGGGGCTTGCCACCCGCCTGAGGGAAGAGGTATGCCCTCATCGCCGTCGCATCGTCTGGCGTGCTACGGCTCCAGTCGAAGCGCACCTCTAATCGAGAGTCGTGCGTATGGTCGTAGCAGAGGTCTTTCTGGCACGAGGCGAATATCGCGGCGGCAATGGCAATATATGCTGTTTCCTTTCTCATAATCGACCTCCTTTCCGTCCAAGTTCGATGTGCCACACGAGCGACACCTCGGCACGAGTAACGCCGATGTAGTTGCGTCTCATGTCGTCGAGCCATACATAGCATCCGTCCTCATAGTCGTACTTGGTGTATTCGCCACCGATGTATCCCACTGACAGTCCCATATCGAGACTCAGTTTGCGACCGATGGGCATGGAGTAGCCATAGCTCACTCCAATGCCGTAGTTGAAGTCGGCCATATTGCCTGTGCCTCCCAGTTCAAAGTCGTAGCGGTATGCTCCCATATACGCCCCCATGTGATGTCCCTTTAGCTCGAAGGCATCCACATTGGTTCCAAACCACCGCCTCAGTTCCACACTGCCTCCAGCCACACGCCAGTAGCGGTGGCGCGAGTCGTTGCTCCACCAGGCATACATTGCGTTGACCTTGGCAGACCACCTCGGGGCAAAGGCATACTCCACTCCCACGTTGGGCACTAAGGCTGCATCGTAGAGCAGGTTGGTCGTCAGATGCACCATGTCGTGATGTCTCATGTTGACGTTTTGCGCCCTTGTTGTCAGGCTCAATGCCATTATCACTATTGTTAATATTATTCGCATATTTTATTTTATCTTATCTATGTTTTTATTCTAATTTCATACTCACCTTGAACATACTTGTAGTCATATTGACGGCCGATTGTCAAATGAATAGAATTTTATTCTGAGACGGGGCGCACGGATGTCCCGAAAGCGCGGCCGCCGTCGTCCCACGTGGCCACGTAGGTCGAATAGAAGTGCAAGCGGCAACCGTCCGTATTGGAGTACGGGCCAGCCGACCAATAGTAACCGCCGACGCCGACGCCGTACAACGAACCGCTATTGCTGTAATCCCTTATACCGCTAACTATCCAAAAGTCTGTTGACCCAGTGTTTTGGCCGCCTGTGTAGAAATTCCAACCTCCATTACTAAAGCTTCCATTTACTGTTGTTTGTGTTCCTTGTTTTAATGTTTTCCCGAATCCTGTAAAAGCATTAGTTGGAGGTAACTTATATCCTACAGGACTGGGGTCATAAACTGTTTTTTCTACTTCTGTGTAATTGAATTTTGAAGTTGGAGCGGTTGTGCTTTCCAAATTTGCATTCCAATCATCATATGTTGTAGCATAAGTATCCCACATAGAATTACCAGAAATGAAATACCCAGGATTTGTAATACCGTATTTTTTTGTTCTTGTGGAACTACTATAAAGTAAACTCGTATTAGATTGTCCATTTTCATCATACCATGTCTTACAAGTATTTCTCGTACCAGTACTTCCCACAAAAGGATCCTTGCGCCCCCATTGATAATAAGTGAAATTTCCTGATGTTGCCTTACTACCAGCTTGAGAGATAGAAGTATACAAGTTTTCCCCACTTTGTCCTTGGGTTAAAGAAAGGGTGAAATTACGTGGTGCTACCGTAGGTGTTGTAACATCGCACCACCCTAATGGAACAGGCATAAAATTATAAGTATAATTTGGGTCAAATGCCGTTGTCGGTACTGCAGCTGTTACTGACACGTCTCTATTAGTAACCCAAATATGCCAACTCCAAACGACTGTTCCACCTACAGTTGCGGCAACAACAGCATTGCCTTGGGCAATATTACCACCTATCGTGAAAATCAAACTATGATTGTCACTACTTAATCTAATATCACTAACCATATCTGGAACATCCTGCCAAATAAGTTTAGCGCCATCTATATTATTTACCATCTTGTAAATATACGGAGTAGTTATGTGATCCCCTGCATGATTGACAAATGTATTACTCTCATACGATATTTCATTAGGTTGACCACCTTTTATTGCACAACCATACACCAAAGGAATAGAATAAATTCCTTTGGAATTAACAACATAACAATTGGCGGTGTTCTCAACTTCGGCTTTTCCCTGGGAATTTGATAAGTTCCACGGTTTCTGGTCTGTTCCTTTACTTTGGTTTGCTATTAATGTCTCAGTATGGGTCAATGCGCTATTCGCCGGCACAGAAATCTTTCTTATGTCGTCATTAACACTTCCATCACCTGATAGAGTGTATTGGTTGCTGCCGATATTATATGTGCCACTCCAGGGAATTGGCACTTGCGCACCATCTGTGATTTTATAGTAACTTTTGACCTTCAGTTCTATATCCCCTCCTTCCTTCGGAATGGATGTTGTTGAGGGAGTGACTTCAAAATGGAAATCTCCTGCAGCCCTTTCAACGGACAAAAGGTATGTGACAGTGTATCCCTTCTTCCATTCTCCTGTCAAGGTGGTAGAAAAAGTTTTAGTGCCAATATCATTTGTCATCGTAACCTCCAACTTTGCACCACTTGGCAATGTTTGAGGCATAAGAAGCATAAGGTCATTTGACGACCCCGTAATATCACCTGAAGTTGACAAGTCTATATCTTTTTCTATTGTATAACTTGCAGTAGTTCCATTCAAATTCCAATTATCTCCATCTAATGATAGAGTTCCGCTGTTTTTAACACCGGAAATCACAATCTTGGTAATCTTCGTGAAGCCTGTGATTCTACCAATAGCAAACTTTACGGCTGTAAGGGCATGCTTGAAATCTAATTCTACACTTGATGTATTTCCTACCACGTCAACATTCTTGGCAACAAGCAGATCGACCTGCTGGCTTACATCTGAATCTATAGTATATGTGAGTTGCGGCGCACCTTGGTTACCTGTCACAGATATTTCTGCGTTCACAGGTATTCCTGAGTTTATATATGGAGCATAGGCAAAAAGTGCCATCATTTTTGTTTGTCCAGGGAGATATGTCGATGAGGTCCACGTATTACCTTTGGTAATTTGTTCATTTTTTATAGTAGGCTGCAATTCACTCCCATTATTTTTCCACGATTGGTCACTATTATATGTGTATCCATAGAGCCCGAAATCAGCATAAAAAGAACTGTTATCAACCTCCTTTCCTCTTGTTTTAGATGTCACATCATTATGAAGTTCAATATTTCTCAATGCGGCAGAATGGGCATATAGTGTGTCGTTACCACAAGTCATTGGAGAGGTGCTTATTGGCATTTCCATCACTTCTTGGCTCTGACTTACACCCACGTCAAACCGTATCCTTCCATTGCCGTTGGGCACTGAAAGGATATCTTCTGACGAGCAGCTGCCAAGCAGCAGGCTCGTCATCATCACCATTATAATATTTCTTCTCTTCATCATTGTCATATTCTTCTTTTTCTTCTTAGAACCTATATATATAGTATGTTAATAAGTAGGGGGTCCAGTTGACCGTTCCAAATTGAGGGCGCAGGGGCTGATGCCTTTGATTCGTGTCCGCCCTGACTGTTCGTGCAAGTGAGAGCAGAGCATCAAGCTTGCCTTGAATGCTATGCCGAGCGCAGCCGAACTTGTCGGAACGAAAAGGGCAACCAGCGCACCTTGGGTTTCTTGTGCGCCCTGAAAGGGCAATTTGCGCATAGCCCAGGGCAGAGCGAAGCGGCACCCTGGGGTTTCGACACCCCAGTTCTTCTTGTTCGCCCTGTAAGGGCAAAAGCGTTATATACAATGATGTAACATGGGTCAACCAATATGATAACCGGTCGGGGTTATACGCTTTTGCCCTTACAGGGCGAGGTTTTCCCCGTTGTACTCGGTTACCCAGGGTGTCGCTTCGCTTGCCCTGGGCTAAGCGCTCGTTGGGCTTTCAGCCCGTTGCACTTGATGGCACCATTGTTCCTGATTTTTTCACATCAAACTGGACATCCTAGTTAATAAGTTAAAGAGCGCTTTCTTTATCTACGGATTATCACAGATTATCTGTTATCCGCTTGTAGTCAGATTTACGGCCGATTGTCAAATGAATAGAATTTTATTCTGAGACGGGGCGCACGGGAAAGCCGTACGAACGAACGTTGTAGCTCTGCGGGTTCACGCCACCCGACTCGAAGCCCAAGCCCCATCCGTAGCGGTTGGAGCTATACTCGACCGGACCGCACGACCAAAAGTAGCCGTACGCACCGACGTCGGCAGAAGAACCGGTATCCCATCCAAGATATCCAAATGCACGCCAAAAGTCGCCATCTACAGCCCCCTTATATCCTTCTGTAAAATCATTAGTGGAATTTCTAACCAACATTTCTTTATAAAATGCAGCAGGTGGAGGCACCTTAAAACCTACAGGACTTGGATCATATATCGTTTTTTGGGATGTATTTGTTGTACTGCTAGTTGAAGAATTACCAACATTCCACAAATCCTTCAAATTACCACTGAACCAGTTGTGTAAATATGTTGAACTATTTGTACCTTTAATAAATTTGCCAGGATTCGTTATTGATGAATTATAAGAAGATTGAGCCTCCATATTATCAGGTGCTTGACCATTTGCAGTCGCCCCCTTAAATGGATCTTTTCTTCCCCACTGATAGAATGTGCAAGTTGTTCCTTGGTCAGTTTCTCGTTGTCCTAATGAAATGGGCATAAATTTATAGTCACCATAGGTGTATGTCTCATACACATTCTTATTCGTAACCCAAATATGCCAGCTCCACATGATATCACTTCCGTCTTTCACGGCAATGACGGCATTGCCTTGTTGTATATTCTCTTTCGTTATTTCAAATTGTATGTAATGCTTATCAATCGATAAATCAATATCGCTTATTAGGTTTTCCGCATCTTGCCATACGAGTTCGGCAGAATTCGCTTCTAATTCTACACTGTTATTGTTTAAATTTTTGTAGATATAAGGATTAGTGATTTTATTACCCAAATGATTAACGAATGTTGTACTGTTTGTTCCTTCACCATAGGCAATAGCATTGGTAGCTCCATTCTTAATGGCATTACCATAGACGAGAGGGAACTTGTAGTAACCCGGGTGGGTGACTACATAGCAGTTGGCGGTATTCATCAGACCATTATAGTCGTATGACAAGTCGTGAGGTTCAGCGTCACTGCCCAAATAATTGCGATTCTTCAAGTCTGCAAGATAATCGAAATAATCCGTGAATTTTTGATTTACTGTCGATGTAGTAAAATCCGAGACAGACAATGAGCCTTTGACATACTCACCACGTATTTGGAGAGTATATGTGTATTCCTTGCCCTTTTCTAATGTAATTTCACTTTCTACCTTGTATTTGAAGGTACGACTGCCGAGAGTTATCTGAATTAACTCTTTATTGGCGGCAAATGTCTGTATAGGCACAATGGCGCTGCCGGCGAGATAGGAGTCGCTTGACAAATTATACGGTTGTGTTATTGTTCCTGCATTAATATCAATTGAAGTTCCTCCTGATGTAGGAGCGGTTATAGAGGAACTAACAAAATATGCTTCTGGTAGTATGCTTAATAATTCTACTTTAGCATTAGTTGCAAAATCACTATTTGTGATTCCTGTGCTATGCAACAAGTCGAGTTTGACGGTGATTTTCGCTAAGAGATGTTCGAAAGACAGATCTACTGTTGTGCCATGAGTAACATTAGTCTTTTCTGCCAATAACAAGTCTGACTGTCGTCTGTTATCATCGAAGCTTTGGTCGGTAAGGACTTTATGCTTTAGTGATGTGAGGTCAGACCAATTTTTATTAAGGTCAGATTCTGTGAAATTGCCATGAAGAGCATAGACGTTGAGTTTGGAGCCATCGCTGGGCCAGTATTTATCAGCGCCGGTTGTTGCACTAGAAAAACCACCATTGCCATCAGCTTTGAGCTTCCATGCCGTGATGTATTCTGTGTCATTCGTTTTATTAGCCCACAGCCATACGATTTCGTCTTGTTCAAATTGAGTAGAAGATTTACTGCCATCGGTGGCTCTTGTCGCAGATGTCACGGTCATGGGCTGACCTGAGATTATATCACATTCCTCTCTGCCCGCACCGCCGACCACATCGTCGGAAGTGCAGGAGCCAAGCAATGGCGTCAAAAGCACGCCCATTGCCCAATGCAATATATGTCTTTTCTTCATCATTGTCATATTCTTTTTATCCACAGATTGGCACAGATTTTTTAATATCAAAGATATTGTGATTATCACAGATTTTTATTTTTGGCACGGAAATCCACGGCTTTATATTTAATAAAGGCACGGCTTGGCTCCGCATTGATATTATCACGGCACTTCGTGGTTACGGCTTGCTTTGCAAGTTCACGGCTTAGTTTGCTCTGTGCGTTAACGAGCCGTGTCTATACTTTAGTATAGCCCTTAGCAAATATAGCCTTTACCCATCGCGCAGCCTAGCCGTGTCTTTTTTAAAAGCCGCGTCCATCCGTGCCTAAAAAAATCAATAATCATCCTAATCAGAGCCTTCGGCTCTTAATCTGTGCCAATCTGTG
>JALFCW010000079.1 GCA_022771625.1 Prevotella sp. | reverse complement strand
TTGCCTGTATTCATAATTCTGCAGTTTTGGCTGCAAAATTACTCAATCAAATTCAAATCAAAAAATCACAGAACGCTTGTAAGTGATTAAATATTAAACTAATAGATGTGATTTTGCGAAATTTATCGCACCAATAGTAATTATTGATTATTGATTAATAAAGGCACGGGTGATTATTTTAGGCACGGATGGACACGGCTTTGAAAAAGGCACGGCTGGGCTGCGCGATGGTAAGGGCTTAATTTGTATAAAGGCTATACTAAAGTATGGACACGGCTCGTTACCGCAGAGCAAACTAAGCCGTGAACTTGCGCAAGCAAGCCGTAATCACGAAGTGCCGTGGAAAATATCAATGCGGAGCCAGCCGTGTCTTTTTAAAAAAGCCGTGGATTTCCGTGCCAAAAAAATCTGTGATAATCCAATAAATAATTATATCTGTGATAATCTGTGGACAAAAAAGGGTTGGTGGAAGGGAAATGTTAAAGGCGAGCGGAGGAATTGTTAAATATTTAGGGAATGACGAAAAAAGTTGAGGAAATATTTGGTGGAATGAAAAATAATTTGTATCTTTGCATCGTCAAATCAAATCAAGATGTAGCGCGTAATCTAAGAGCATTGAGAAGAGAGGAGACAAGGAGAATAGTTAAGTTATTTATTAATCTAATACTTTGAAAAACTATGGCAATTCTTAATGGAATTTTGAAGAAGCTGAATGGTTCGGCTGGTAGCCTTACCTTCAAGCAGGTGAATGGACAGACGGTCGTTTCGGAGAAGGCGACCACAGTGAAGAACACCCGCACTCCCGCTCAACAGCGACAGCGCACTAAGTGGGGCAACGTGGTGCAGATGTACAAGGGCATTTGCCCGCTCATCAACTACGGATTTGAGTCGAAGGCCCCGGGATGCAGCGACTACAACATGTTTATGAAGGTGAACATGAAGAACTCTGACATCTATCTCACCCGCGAAGAGGTGGCTGGTGGTGGATGCGTGGCTTATCCCTATCAGTTGACGCAGGGAACGCTGCCGAGCATCGTTATCGTAGGCTCAGGCGAGAATGCCCGCACCGACATCAAGCTTGGCGACCTCAAGATTGACGCCAATACCCTGGTGAAGGACTTCGCCATGGCGGTGGTGAGCAACAATGCCGACTATGACTTCGGCGACCAGATCTCGTTCTTTGATGTGCTGCAGCGCGTGAACACAGTGACCGGTATTCCCTACTGCCAGTTCTTGGCCACCAACGTGGTGCTCGACAAGACGAGCGAGGTGAAGCTCTTGGACATCGTGAGCAAGTATGGCTTCGCCACCGTGGATGGCTACCTCGGACATATCGAGGGTGAGGGCGATGGAGTTTATGCATGGGTTCACACCCGCAAGTCGAGCGCAAAGACGCTGGTGAGCACTCAGTCGTTTGTGAACAACAACACTGAGATGATCTCGGAGTACAGCGGTGACCAGGCCTACAAGCGCAGTGTGCAGACCTATGGTGGCGAGAGCAGCTCGTTCCTCACTCCGGGTACTACCACTACCCAGGCTACTGATGGCTCTGTTCCGCCTGTGGATGACAGCGGCTCGGGAGGCTCGGGCACTGACTCCGGCAGTGGCTCTGGTGGCTCAAGCGCTGGTGGCTCTGACTCCGGCGGAGGCGAAGATGGTGGCGGCTACTACGAGTAGTTAATTAGGCACGGATGAACACGGCTTTTAAGAAAAGACACGGCTGGCTGCGCGATGTTTTTTATAGACCACAGATTTCACAGATTGGCACAGATTAAGAGCCAAAGGCTCTGATTAGATTGAAAGATTGAAAGATTGAAAAATGGAAAGATTAAAGATAATAATCTGTGATAATTAAAATATCTTTGATATTTAAAAATCTGTGTTAATCTGTGATAATCTGTGGACAAAAAAAGAAAACAGTGATAATCCGTGCCTAAAAAATCTGTGATAATAAACTTAAATATTAATCATTGAAAATCTGTGGAGAAATGACTAAGGAGAACAAAACAAGGCTGATAAAGTTTCTGTGGAATCTTGCATCAGCAATCCTGGCAGCGGTAGGAACCGCACTTGGGGTATCGTGTGCCGCAATGGCATAGAATCGAAGAAATTGCATGCATTGATAAAGGATATATTTGCTGTGTACAACGTAAGCCCTGGAAGGGCTACATAACATAGGATAGGGCGTGAGCCCTATCTCAATGTCATACACACAGGGCTCACGCCCTGTGCTAGGTTATGTCGCCCTTCCAGGGCTTGGCTGTGCTAGTGTATGATTCATTGCCCAAAAAAGTATTGTCCTCTCTTGCGGGTGATATTGCCGAAGAGAATGGCATGACGTGGACAATGATGATAACATGCGAGACATCCTGTGCAGGAGTTGTCGTGATTCCATCGGGGGGAGAAACTGTTGTCAATGCCTTGGTTGGAAATATTGCCCACGGGACATACACTGGCACATTTTCCGCAGTGGATGCATTGCTGGGTGATTACCTCAAACTTGCGGTCGTTAACCATGCGACGGTTGAAGTATTCACCAATGACGTGGGTGAGAAGCCACGGAGCAGTGCCCTTTGACAAATAATCACCTTCTTCGCGACGTCGGATTTTATCTACTATCATTGCAATCCGTGGCCCTGCCATCTCGAGTTTTGTGGTCTCAACATCCTTGGGGTCGGTATCCATAAACGGAAGGCAGACGTAGGTGTTGGGCATCTGCACGGATACACTGAGACGGAGCGACATACCGCGTGACTGCAATTCCTTGCGGAATATATCAAGCGCCAAACCGGTTTCGTCGCCACAGGTGCAGACTGCAAAGATGTATCTGTCGGCAAAGATGGAGTGGGGCAGTGAACGCACAAACTGACGCATGATATGCGGTGGTTGCCATCCATGTATGGGGAAGGCAAAACCTATAGGTTCTTTTGTGTCGCTGGCTTCGAAATCCGCTTTGCAGACATCTATAGCCTCGCACTGCAGTTGGTTGGCAATGCTCGTTGCCACCCACTTGGTGTTTCCTGTGCCGGAGAAATAGTATATCATATATAAAACAATTTTTAAATATTATTATTCGACAAAGGTAATGCAAATAAATTGCAAAAGCCATGTTAGTTATGAAAAATTAACCAAAGTAATGATATTTTTTGGGAAAAATGATATACCTTTGCAGCCAACAATGAAAATTATAAGCAGGAGATGAAAAAAGCGACATCCATATTCTTTGTGTTGCTGGCCAATATAATTATATTGGCTCATCCTCTTATTCCCCATCATCACGAGGGATTGTTTGAGACGTTCGTCCATGTGCACTATCTTAGTGAGGATTGTGATGATATCCATCCAATGCATGGAGAGACTCATAGTCACAACCCCCATTCGGGTGAATGTGCTATCGGTGAAACTATTGTTTGGACGGAAGATTTTGATTTCTCATGTCTGCCCGACTTGTTCTTGGCGGATATCTATACAACAAATATTTTATTTGAGGATAATGGCTCTCAGACAGAGACACATTATCTTGCTGGAATATATCTTGAGGATATATACCGGAGTATAGGATTGAGGGCTCCGCCTGTCGCTATGTAATATTAAATGTATAACGATAATCGAACCATTTTTAATATTAGCGACAAAAAAACAATGAAAAAACATATTATGATATTTGCGCTACTGCTGGCTGCAGTGGCTATAACTGGTTGTGGAGATGCACACAGTCATTCCCACAAGGCAGATGAGCATGCAGTGAAACTGCAACTGACGGCGTATGGCAACGACTTTGAGGTATATGCCGAGGCAACGCCATTTGTAGTGGGAGAGAAGAGTGATATACTCGCTCATTTCACATTATTGAATAACTTCAAACCGCTGACTGGGGGCAGTGTGACTGCTAGTTTGATTGTGGGTGGCAAGAAGGTGATCGAGACGGTGAAGACTCCCGCTCATCCGGGAATATATAAATTTGTCCTCACTCCCGAGACTGCGGGTAGGGGACAAATCGTGTTTGATATACAATCCGATTCCGTAAAATCACAAATTATTGTGAAGGATGTGAACGTATATACCAAGAGGGAAGATGCACAACATGCAGCTGCTGACGCCGTGGTGGAGAGCAGTAATGCGGTGGTATTCACCAAGGAGATGAGTTGGAAGGTGGATTTCTCTACCGAACCATGCCGCAAGGAGCCGTTCGGACAGGTGATTCGCACGATGGCACAGGTGGAACCTTCGCAAGGTGATGAACGAGTGATTATCGCCAAGGCGGGGGGAATAGTGACATTCCACTCGAATGACATTACCGACGGAAAGG
Organism: Prevotella sp.; assembly: GCA_022771625.1. Taxonomy (GTDB): domain Bacteria; phylum Bacteroidota; class Bacteroidia; order Bacteroidales; family Bacteroidaceae; genus Prevotella. Next base: position 20,313 of record JALFCW010000079.1, on the reverse strand, counting down.
CGGTGAATGTAAATCAGCCTATTGTATATATCAATAGCGGAGATATGGCTGACGACAACCTTATCGTGAGATATAAGGAGGCGGAAAGCAATTATAGTCTTGCACAGAAGGAATATGAGAGGAAAAAGACTCTCGCTGCCGACAAGATTGTGGCTGAGAGTGAGATGCTTAAGGCAAAGGCCGACTATGAGGCGGCGGCAGCGATATACTCCAACCTGCACAAGAACTTCGCTTCGGGAGGACAGGCTGTCACTAGTCCTATCAGCGGATTCATAAAGCGACTTCTCGTGAGCAACGGGCAATATGTTGAGGCTGGACAGCCAATTGCTTCGGTGGCGCAAAATAGAAATCTGTTTATTCGTGCTGAGATTCCATCAAGATATTACTCTCTGTTGGGGAATATCGAAACAGCCAATATCAGATTGCTGAACGACAAAAGCGTATATTCACTGAGCGATGTGGGCGGAACGATGGTGTCGTATGGCAAATCGGTGGATGCCAACAATCCGCTTCTGCCCGTGGTGTTCAAGGTGAACAATACCATCGACCTGCTCCCGGGCTCGTTTGTCGAGATGTATATCAAGACCCGCAATACGCAACCTGCGATCACCGTTCCCTCAATATCCATTGTGGAAGAGATGGGCAACTATTTCGTATATGTGCAACTCACGCCGGAGTTCTTTGAAAAAAGGGAAGTGAGAATCGGACAGACCGACGGAAAGCGCACGGAGATAGTGTCTGGACTGAAAGAGGGAGAGCGAGTAGTGGGCAAAGGTGCCATATTGGTGAAACTCGCACAAGCCTCTGGTACGCTTGACGCTCATTCCGGACATGTGCACTAACTTGCAGGAGGACAGGATATGATGGAATTAATTAACAACATCATCAGGTTTTCACTGAAGAACAGGCTGATTATCCTGCTCGGGGCGGCATTGATGATCGGTGCGGGAATATATTCGTCGAGGAACATGAATATCGACGTGTTTCCCGACCTTACTGCCCCCACGGTGGTGGTGATGACCGATGCCAAGGGTATGGCGGCTGAGGAGGTGGAACGACTGGTGACATTCCCCATTGAGACGGCTGTGAACGGAGCTACCAACGTGAGGCGCGTGCGCTCTGCCTCGATGCAGGGATATTCGTTTGTATGGGCTGAATTCAACTGGGGCATGGACATCTTCAAGGCCCGACAGATAATATCCGAGAAGATGGTGGCACTGGGCAACTCACTGCCATCGGGCATTACTCCGGTATTGGCTCCACAATCCAGTATAATGGGTGAGATATTGTTCATCGGCCTTCAGTCGGACACCACTTCCATGATGGAACTGCGCACATTGGCCGACTGGGTAATCAAACCGGCCATACTTGCCACTGGCGGTGTGTCGCAGGTGACAAACATTGGTGGGGAGTTAAAGCAATATCAGATTATAGCCGACCCGCAGAGAATGAGAGCCTATGGCGTAAGTCTCGCCGAACTGGAGGAGGTGGGACGCTCGTTCAGCAATAATTCAGTGGGTAGTGTCATCAGGGATTATGGCAATGAATATGCCCTGAGGGGAATGGCGAGAACGACCGACCTGGAAGCTCTCGGCAACTCACTCGTGAAGACAGTGAACGGCAAACCGATAGTGCTATCCGATGTGGCGGATGTGACCATCGGGCATGCCCTTCGTATGGGCAACGCTTCGCAGAACGCCAAACCGTCGGTGATTCTTTCGGTGTCGAAGCAACCGAATATCAACACTCTGAAAGTGACAGAACAGATTGAGGCTAATCTCAATGATATCAAGAAGTCGCTTCCGTCGGACGTGCGTATGGACACTAAGATATTCAGGCAGGCCGACTTTATCGAGGCATCGGTGAATAATGTGGGGCGCTCATTGATTGAGGGAGCTCTTTTTGCCGTTGTCATCCTCTTCATCTTCCTTGCCAGCACCCGCACTACAATCATCTCGGTTGTTGCCATTCCGCTGTCGTTGTTGGGTACGTGTATCGTGCTCTATTTCATGGGTATGGAAATCAATACCATGACTCTTGGCGGAATGTGTATTGCCATCGGCTCATTGGTTGACGATGCTATCATCGACGTAGAGAATGTGTATAAGCGTTTGCGCGAGAATCACCGTCGCCCCAAAGAGGAGCGACTCCCGGTGTTTGATGTGGTCTTTGAGGCATCCAAGGAAATTCGTGCCTCCATACTTAATGCCACATTGATCATTATGGTGGCTTTTGTTCCTCTCTTCTTCCTCTCGGGTATGGAGGGACGCATGCTCAAGCCACTTGGTATAGCATATATCATTTCATTGGTGATGTCGATGATAGTGGCAATGACAGTCACTCCGTTGTTGTGCAAGATGATGCTGTCTGGCGACAAGTATCTCGACAAGAACGAAAAGGACAGTTGGATAACGCGCACATTGTCTGCCGGATATTTCAAGTCGCTGTCGTGGGTGCTTGCCCACAAGAAGACGGTTGTAGGTTCCACTCTCGTTGCCTTCGTGGCGGCGATAGTATTGTTCTCCACAATGGGAAGGAGCTTTTTGCCGGAGTTTAACGAGGGTTCTGCCGTGATCACTGCGGTAGCCAAACCAGGTGTGTCATTGGATGTCAACGACCAGTTGGGCTATTTGATGGAGAAGGAACTGCTGAAGGTGCCGGAGGTGACTGGAACGGCTCGACGTACGGGACGAGGTGAACTCGACGAACATTCGCAATCCACCTATAGTGCTGAGATAGATGTTCATTTCATTCTTAAGGACCGCCCGCGCGAAGAGGTGTTCAACGACATGCGCCATCGGTTGGCGGGAGTGCCGGGAGTGGCCATCACCATCGGTCAACCTCTTGGACATCGTATTGACCACATGCTATCGGGTACGCGAGCCAATATCGCCATCAAACTCTTCGGCACCGATTTGAGTCAGATGTTCATGATAGGCAATCAGATCAAGTCGTCGATAGAGGGTATAGACGGATTGGTGGATGTGGCCGTGGAGCAGCAAGTGGAGACTCCACAGATACAGGTGCGAGCCAACCGCACGGCATTGGCAAAATATGGTATCACGGTGGATGATTTCAACAAATTCATCGAGATGGCTTTCTCGGGCGAGAAGATAGCCGACATCTATGAGGGTCAGCGCAAGTTTGACGTCATCCTGCGTCTTAATGGTTGCGACGCCGCAAATATGGAGTCGGTGCGCAAGGCATTGATTGACACAGGCAATGGCGCAAAGGTGCCCTTGGAGGAGGTGGCTGAGATAGTGTCGGCAGGAGGTCCCAATACCATCAGCCGCGAGAATGTGCAGCGCAAACTTGTTGTCTCTGCCAATGTGTCGGGTAGGGATGTGGGCAGTGTGGTGAGTGATATACAGAACACTGTCAGCGAGAAGATCCACTTGCCCGAAGGCTATCGTGTGGAATACGGCGGACAGTTTGAGAGTGCACAGAGTGCATCGCGCACATTGTTCATCACCACCATCATGGCATTGCTCATCATCTATCTGCTGCTTTATGGCGAGTTTAAGAAAGTGTCGCTTTCGGCTCTCGTATTGCTCAATCTGCCCTTTGCCCTCATCGGAGGAGTATTGGCGGTGTTCTTCACCTCTGACGTGATATCCATACCGTCGATTATCGGATTTATCACCTTGTTTGGTGTTGCCACACGCAATGGCATCTTGCTCATCTCGCGTTATCAGCATTTGCAGCAGGAAGGCACTCCTTTGGGCGAGACAGTGTTGCATGGCTCTATCGACCGCCTCAATCCCATACTTATGACGGCATTGACCTCAGCCCTTGCCCTGATACCCCTGGTGGTCAATGGGGATAAGGCTGGCAATGAGATACAAAGTCCTATGGCGGTTGTGGTGTTGGGGGGATTGCTCACCTCTACATTACTCAATCTGTATGTAATGCCTGTAGTATATGAATGGTATGACAAACGTAAAAAATAAATAATTATCATCATGAGAAAAAAGTTATTATCAATTGTGGCTGTATGGCTTGTGGCTCTTTCTGCTTCCGGACAGGATATTTATCTGCCGGTGTTGCAGCAGATAGAGCAGAACAGTACTACCTTGAATGCCCTCAAGGAGCAGTTGGAGGCACAGAAGATAGGTAATAAAACCGGTCTCACTCCTGCCAATCCCGAGGTGGAGTTTGGTTATCTGTGGGGAAGTCCTGCGGTTAATGGCAACAGAAAGGATGTCAGTTTGCAGCAGACATTCGATTTCCCTACCGCCTACGTGCATCGTGGCAAACTGTCCGACTTGCAGAACAATAGTGCTGCATTTCAATATGCGTCAGAGAGAATGGACCTGATGCTTTCGGCAAAGAAGGTGTGTATCGAACTTGTATATTACAATGCCTTGCGACAGATATATGCACGCCAGTTGGGAAATGCCGCCAAGATTGCGTCGGCACAAGAGAAGATGAACAAGACTGGCGAGACCAATCGTCTGGAATACAACAAGGCAATGATTAACTATGCCGACATGGAGAATGAGGTAAGGCGCATTGATATCGAGCGCCAGCGCCTGCAGGCAGAGCTCACAGCCTTGAATGGTGGTCAACCGATTCCATTCGATGTGTCAGAGTATCAGTCGTCGGTATTGCCCGAGAACTTCGACACTTGGTTTGCCGAAGCTGAGGCTGGAATGCCCGCATTGCAGTATCTGCGCTCTGAGATAGAGGTGAGCAAGCGCAAGATACAGCTCTCTCGTGCCGATGCCCTTCCTAAGTTGTCATTGGGATATATGGGTGAGTTTGTTCCCGGACAGGATTTTCAAGGTGTTACCTTCGGTATATCCATTCCGCTTTGGGAAAACAAGAACCGCATCAAGCAGGCAAAGGCTGAGGCGAGAGCGTCTGAGAGTATGGCAGAAGATGCGAAGGTGAAATACTACAACCGTCTGAACAATCTGTTCTCTCAGGTGAAGCAACTGCAAGTAAGTGTGCGTGGATATGACGATGCCCTCAAGAACAATGCCAACGACGAATTGTTGAACAAGGCATATTCCTTAGGTGAAATATCCCTTATGGATTATCTGCTCGAAATGGAATATTACTTTATCACCTACGACAAACTCTTGCAGACGGAGCGCGACTTGGAGTTGGCATTAGCCGAACTCACTGCCTTCCGATTGTAGGCATTTGATCTCATAGAACAACGATTACAATCGCATGAACAATGCGGTTTGTCGTTGTTCTTGGGATTGAAACTCTGCCACGATTGTCAAGATTCAAGGAATCGATTGATTGAGGCAGCCACTTCAGGAGATTCTAGGTCAGAGAGCCCTTCATCGCAGATGTCAATGCGGTTGATAAGGAAGAGGATGTTGTCGTAGGTGAGAGGAATAGCCTCCTCGTGCACCATCAGCGAGAAGAGGACAACAAGGCGGTCGCTGTTGATAAAAGCTTCAACTGTTGAGGGATGACTCTTGAGATAATCATATATTGCGGGTGAGAAATCAGTGGATTTCAGTCGTATGCGCATCTTATTGCGCAACATTGCACGATAGTTACCATGTGCCATGTTAGTGTGTGCCATTTGGTGGAAGAGTGAGCGCAAAGCCCATTCCGAAGTCTCGAGGGTGGCGAGAATGCCGTTGAGCGTTCGGCCATGCTGATCATATCCTTCCCAATCTTCCTTGCACTTGTATCTGAGGTCGTGTTCCACCTCGTGCCATCCTTCGGAGAAGACAGTGCGAATCTGTATTTCGTAGGTATTGTCGATATATGGTGCCACATCTATTGGCAACGCTGCGCGGAAATCCTCGATGAAATTTTCAGGAAGCGGTTTTGTGATATTGAGACATTGCGGCCGGAAAGTGTCTGTGTCTGGAGTGTCGATATGACGCTTTACCACCGAACTATCGTCGAAATACATGGCGAGCACATCCACGTCGTCGGGGAAATACACCACAATGCGCAGTCCGATGATGTCATTGATTTTTCCTTTGCCGCTTTTGTAGCTATCACCCTTAATGCTTATTTTGTGCTGTATTGAAGCCATGGTCTTCGCACGTCCGAAGAGGCGATACATAATACCGCTTCTTTCAATTCTTGAGGCTAGTTCCTGACGCAAGTTGTCAGCAATGTCTTGTAGTGTCATAATCAATTATTTGTGCATTTATTATTAAACGAGCAACCATTGCAATCACAAGAGCAATGGCTTGTGTGATTGTCGCGCTTGGGGTTGAAACTGCGCCACAGATGGCGGATGGTGACAACAACAGCTGCTGCCACAATAATGACGGTGAGTATGGTTTGTATCTCCATGGCGTTATTATTTATAATCTAGTGAGCTTACGCAGCAGCACTTTGTTTATAGTCTGAATTCGCTTGCCCTGTTTCTCGATGTCCTCGCGTACATTATTTATATTATTAAAGAACTCCGAGAAGGCATTGAGAATAGGGTTGGGCAGACTGTGGTCCTCGATGTCGTCGGGATTGATGATGATGCGTATGCCACGTTCCTCGATATGCACATCCACATCCGTGCCCGTCATGATGGGGTCGCCATCATAGTGGATTGCTCCTGGGTGATTGCGGTGGATATGTATGCGCTTTGCCCTGAGGGTCTTTATCTTTGAGTTTTTGTCGAGTGTCTTATTGATGATGTCAATGCTTATCTGCGGAGCGTCGAAGGCAGTGAATGGCTCCATGATGATCACGTCCATCAGTCCGTCGGTCATGGTGGCCTTGGGGGCGATGTAGGCATTGTTGCCATATTGCGAAGCATTGGCACATGCTATGAGGAAGGCATTATATTTTTGTGGTTCCTTCTCGTCCTCTATCTCAACCTCATAGGTCTCGGGCTTGTATTTGAGTCCCTCTTTCAGCACATTCTCTATATATGTCATCGGACCGCGCTTGCCAGCCCCGGCAAACTTATAACTTATGAATGCGTCGAAGCCCATGCCGCAGGTGCAGAAAAAGGGTAGGTCGTTGATAACTCCATAGTCAAGACTCTCGATGCAAGCCCTGTTGATGATGGATATAGCCTTGCGTGGGTCGAGCGGTATGCAGAGATGGCGGGCGAGCCCGTTGCCCGAACCGCATGGTATGATGCCGAGGGCTGTGTCGGTGTGTACAATCGAGCGCGCCACCTCGTTGATGGTGCCGTCGCCTCCTACAGCCACAACAATATCTATGCCCCGACTTGCGCAATCCTTTGCGATGTCGGCTGCATGACCTGCATATTCTGTGAACACAATCTCATAGTCGAACGCCTCGCGGTTGATGTTGTCCTCTATCAACTTAGGCATCCGCACCTTGTTGTCTGTACCCGAATGTGGGTTTAATATAAATACAATTTTTCTCTTCATGTCCATTATTCGTTGCAAAATTAAGAAAAAAAGCCCGAAAAATGCTCATTTTATACAATAAAAAAGCCTAAAAGGTAGATTTTTTTTGAAAACATAATGGTATTTGAGATTTTTTATGTAACTTTGCACCCGATTATTGAAAAGAAATAATGACCAAATATAATGGGACAATTACAAGAAAGGTATAAGAATTACCGTGAGCCTCAGAAATTCATGGAGGCTGGCGTGTATCCCTATTTCCGCGAGATTACCGGAAAACAAGGTACAGAAGTTGAAATGGGTGGGCACAAGGTGCTGATGTTCGGCTCTAATGCATATACTGGTCTTACTGGAGACCAGCGTGTAATCGATGCTGCCAAGAGGGCACTCGACCAATATGGTTCGGGATGTGCAGGAAGCCGCTTCCTTAATGGCACTCTTGACCTCCATGTCAAGTTGGAAAAAGAATTGGCAGAGTTTGAGGGCAAGGATGATTCTCTCTGTTTCTCTACAGGCTTTTCGGTTAATGCCGGTGTCATTGCCATGGTAGTAGGACGCAATGACTATGTCATTTGTGACGACCGCGACCATGCCAGTATCGTTGACGGAAGAAGATTGTCTTTCGCCCATCAGTTGAAGTATAAGCACAACGACATGGAGGATCTTGAGAAGATTCTTCAAAAGCTCCCTTATGAGGCTATCAAACTGATTGTTGTTGATGGTGTGTTCTCAATGGAGGGCGACCTTGCCAATCTGCCTGAAATCGTCAAGCTGAAGCATAAGTACAATTGCTCGATTATGGTGGACGAGGCCCACGGACTGGGTGTGTTCGGTAGAGAGGGTAGAGGAGTGTGCGACCATTTCGGACTGACCGACGAGGTTGACCTTATAATGGGTACATTCTCTAAGTCGCTCGCAAGTATCGGTGGATTTATTGCCGGTGATGCCGACACAATCAACTTCTTGCGTCATACATGCCGCACATATATCTTCAGTGCATCAGATACTCCGGCTGCCACTGCGGCTGCGCTTGAGGCATTGCATATCGTGCGCTCGGAGCCTGAAAGAATCGAGGCTTTGTGGAAGGTGACAAAGTATGCGCTTAAGCGATTCAAGGAAGAGGGATTTGAAATTGGCGACACCGAGAGTCCTATCATTCCGCTTTATGTGAGAGATGTGGAGAAGACATTCATTGTCACTGCAAGGGCTTTCGACAATGGAGTGTTTATCAATCCGGTTATTCCTCCTGCATGTGCACCTCAGGATACTCTCGTGAGATTCGCACTTATGGCCACTCATACCGAAGAACAGGTGGAAAGAGGCGTGCAGATACTCAAAAAAGTATTTAAAGAGCAAAATATTATTAAATAATTGCTGAAAAATTTGCATATCTCGGAAAAATGTTGTACCTTTGCACCCGCAAATACGAGGAAAGGCATTTCCGAGAATTGCAACGGGGTGTAGCGCAGCCCGGTAGCGCTCCTGGTTTGGGACCAGGCGGCCGCAGGTTCGAATCCTGTCGCCCCGACCTTTTGATAATCCTCTGACTACATAAAAAGTCAGAGGATTATTTTTTTTCATCTATAAATCAAAAAAAATCGCTTTTTCCTTTGTTATTCGGAAAAATATCATTACCTTTGCACTTAAACTACAATTAATATATTAATTACCATAAAATGCGGTGATGAAAATGATACGATTGTATGGACTTATAATGGCATTCCTCCTTTCAAGCTTAACAGCTTTGGCGGAAGATAGCATGCGGGACAGGCGTTTCCGCGTGATAAATGCTGCGGATGGTCTTGCCGACAATAGTGCCCAGACAATCAAAAGTACTTTCTCCGGACGAATTGTAGTTTCAACCATTGGTCACATCAATTTTTATGATGGTTCGGGATTTACAAAGATCTCTTCTGGTGACAGTTACTATGTGCTTCCTAAATATAAAGGACATTACCATCTTTATTTTGATGACTCTCACCACTTGTGGTTGAAGGACAAAGGGTGTGTTGCTTGTGTGGACATGCTCACCGAACAGTTTGTTGAGGATATTTCATCCATATTCCGTGCTCAAGGAGTTGAAGGACAGGTGGATGATATGTTCGTGGATTCCAGTGGCAGCATTTGGCTTGTAAAGGGAAATAAGATTTATTCTCGACATGGAAAAGTGGTTATTCCATTGCGCAAGGGAATGATACTCCAGGACATAGATATCTCCGATAATAATATTTCGTTGTTTTATAATGACAGCAGGGTGGATGTCTATGACTTGGCGTCACATAAAAAAATATTTTCGACAGTAGCCCTTGAGAATGATGAAATTAAGGAATACAGTAGTTCAAGTGTGATATATAAGTATCGCAATGGCTTTTTCCAGATAAGAAACGGCAATAATAAGGCAGTGCTTATGTGGCTTGACCTTGACACGCGTAAATGGACAAAGATACTTTCAACGGATTATTACCTTAGTAATATGTCGGTGAGGGATGACATTCTATATATTGCCTCGGCCTACGGATACTGGACATACGACATCGACCAGCGGCAGTTGGAGCATTATGAGAAAATCACCTTGACAGATGGACAGGAACTCCTCACCGACATGAACTGTATTGAATTTGACCGTCAGGGCGGAATGTGGATAGGTACCGAGAAAAGAGGATTGCTTTATTCTAAGTATATAAGGTCGCCATTTAATGCCATGACTTGGGATAATCCATTATCGGTAAAGTATTCCGAAATGATGGATAAAGTGTGCGACAATAAATTACTCGTCAGGGGCAACCGACTTAATTGCACATACAAGGACAGCAGAGGATGGATATGGGTAGGTTCGCTTAACGGTCTGTATTATTTTAAACCAGGACAAAAGGACTCCATCTGCGTGAAAAAGGAAGAAGGAATGGTGAATAATGTTGTACATTCCATTATTGAAGATGGAAAGCACAATATGTGGGTGAGCACGAGCAATGGTATCGTAGGACTTGTAGTGAAGAACGGCAAGGTTACCTTTGTCAACAGTTTCATAGAATCTGACGGTGTTCCTGCCGAGGCATTCGTCAATGGTAGGGCGATGCGTCTCAATGACGGTACGATAGTAATGCAGGCACTCGACCATGTGTTGGCGTTTAACCCAATGAAAATGAGTATTATGGAGGGAAATGACGTCCTGCTCCATCCAAAGTTTGTAAAACTGCAGGTGAATGGCACTAACATATATGCAGGAACACAAATCGACGGAAGGGTAGTGACCGACAAGGCCATCTCCCGACTTAATATCATCGAACTGCCGAGTACCCAAAACTCCCTGTCTCTCAAGTTCTCCACACTCAACTATTTCCGTCCGATACAGACGTATTATAGATATAAGGTGAGTGGATTGCAAGACAAATGGGTAATGTTGTCCTATTATAATTCCAAGGGATTGGTAGATAAGTATGGTATTCTGCATCTTCCGCTGTTGGGTCTGAAACCAGGAAAATATGTAGTGGAAGTACAGGCCTCGATGTATCCAGGTAAGTGGACCACGCCTCCCGTAAAGGTGATTGTAATGATCAAGGAACCCTGGTGGCGCACCACAGGTCTTACATTTCTTGTTTCAGGAATATTCCTTTTCCTGATTATATGGAATATTGTGGTGTTCTCTGGCAATTCGCGTCTGAAGATGAAGCGTAATGTTAATGAGGTGGAACTTTTCCGTCGTATAGAGGGCTTCATCACCCGAGCTGAATCATGCCGACAGGAAAAGCAAAAGCCACGACGTAGTAATGATGATAGTGTTGTGGATGTTTACTCTGGAGCGGATTTGGACGTTGAGGCTATTGATGTGCTTATGGAGCTTGTCCCATATTCCCACGATGGCAATCTCGATCATAATGTTCTTGTACAGCTGGCCATGAGAAGGAATATGAAACTTACTGAAATATATGACCTTATTACAAACAATATATTCAGAAGTACCGAATTGCTCACATTGGCAATGATTCTTGATTCGGCATCACGTGAGCTTCGTGAGACCGATCTTTCTATTGAAGAAATATCGGAGAAGAACAATTTCATTTCTCCCAACTATTTCATAGCGATGTTTTATCGTCGCTTTGGTAAGACTCCGCTTCAATGGCGGTCGGAGGGCAATGAGAAATTCAACTCATTGTAAGCCACCAACAGCCATGTGCGTCCTCCCTGGGGGCGATAGTATGTGAAGGCTTGATAGGTGTTGGATGTTTCATGGAAGTTGCCTTCACTTTCCGCAATCTTGGTATTGCCGTCGGGATTAACATGCAGGAAATTAAATGAATAGTAGCCTTGCTTTTGCAGCAAGGAGAGATGATACGAGGCGTCGGTCTCATCATATTTCATTTCGTACGACCTTTTGTCGTTGTCGGTTGTCCACCTGCCATTTATAGTTATCGTGCCAATTGGCGCACCGGTATGTAGTGTGTAGTGCACCCATGCATAGTCGCAGGTATAGCTACACTCGGTGTATTCGCTGTTACGTATGCAGAACGCTCCATGAGCACTCTCGTCGTATGTGTAGTTGGCTCTCGGTTCGCATATAAACGGGAATACATCAAATGATTCTCCATTCCATGAAATCTTGTCGATACCCATAGTGGGATGCGACAGGTCGAGCATCTCAAATTTTCGGTATTCGTTTTCTCCGTCAAAGATGAGTTGGCGGTTGTGCTGCCATATAAGTCCATTGTCGGTGATGATGTCGGCTTTCACATTCCATCTCATGTTGTCGTTGCGGTTGTTCTGCTTCACTACGGTGATAAATTCTTCGTTCGGATTGGTCACTTTCAGGTTGCCATAGTTGAGTTGGAGGGATAATTGCTGATGGCATTTGTTTATGTCGATATCGGTGTTGGTGGTTGCGCTCATCGACAGTTGCGCATTGTTATCCACCACCATAAACTCCGCCTCGGCGAGTTTGGTGTCGGGGTCATCATCGTCGTAGATAGTCACCCTGTAGTTGCCGCTCATCTTTATTCGGCATCTCTCATTAGGCAGTTGCAGACGATAGTTGGTGTAGAGCACTGTGGTGTTGATAGAGTGGGCGAAGTCTTCTATGGGAGTGTCGTTGAATCCCTCCATCCAGTCGCTCTCAAACACCTCTGTAGCTGGTTGCCAGTCGGCTTCGCAGCGTTCTATATGGCAGATGAGGCGGCGGTAGTCGTGCGACATCTCATCGAATGATATCACAACACTGTTCTCGCCCGACATCAACTTGTCGAGAGCCACCACAGGTGCCGCCATCCAATTGTCGTCGATGGTAGTTTGCAGTGTGCGTATATCTGTCGAGTAAATCCTGTCGGCACAATATCCCGACATCGCCATTATAGCGCATAAGAGTATTCCCCAATATCGTCTATATATATTCATAACGAAAAAAAATCCCCTGCACATTATAACTTTTGTTAAGCAAATGTACAGGGGGGATAAAATAGATAGTAATTAATATAACGTATTACTTCTTGTTGAGAGCCATGTCAACGGTAACGGCAACGGCAACGGTAGCACCTACCATTGGGTTGTTACCCATACCGAGGAAGCCCATCATCTCAACGTGTGCAGGCACTGAAGAAGAACCAGCGAACTGGGCGTCAGAGTGCATACGTCCGAGAGTATCGGTCATACCATAAGAAGCGGGACCTGCAGCCATGTTGTCTGGGTGCAGAGTACGACCTGTACCACCACCGGAAGCTACTGAGAAGTAGGGCTTGCCAGCGAGCACGCGCTCCTTCTTGTATGTACCGGCTACTGGGTGCTGGAAGCGGGTGGGGTTGGTTGAGTTACCAGTGATTGAAACGTCAACATCCTCCAACCAGTTGATGGCAACACCTTCGCGAACGTCGTCGGCACCATAGCAGTTCACCTTGGCACGAGGACCGTCGGAGTAAGCAGTGCGGTTAACCACCTCAACCTTACCAGTGTAGTAGTCAAACTTAGTCTGTACGTATGTAAATCCGTTGATACGGCTGATGATCATGGCAGCGTCCTTGCCCAGACCGTTGAGGATACAACGCAGTGGGTTCTTGCGCACCTTGTTTGCCATCTCAGCAATCTTGATAGCACCCTCAGCGGCAGCGAATGACTCGTGACCAGCGAGGAATGCGAAGCACTGAGTCTCCTCGCGGAGCAGACGTGCAGCAAGATTACCATGACCGATACCAACCTTACGGTCGTCGGCTACAGAACCGGGGATGCAGAAGCTCTGCAGACCGATACCGATAGCCTCAGCAGCCTCGGCAGCGCTCTTCACACCCTTCTTGATGGCGATAGCGGCACCACATACGTATGCCCACTTGGCATTCTCAAAGCAGATACCCTGAGTGTCCTCGCAAATCTTGTAAGGATCAACACCAATACCTTCGCAAATCTGATTAGCCTCTTCGATATCCTTGATACCGTTTTCGTTAAGAGCGGCAATAACCTGCTTGATTCTGCGCTCCTGGCTCTCGAATTTCACTTCTCTTATCATAGTTGTCTCTCCTTATTATTCTTTACGTGGGTCAATACTCTTAACTACTCCCTGCTCGGCCTTGGTGCGTCCGTAAGAACCAGTGAACTTCTTCACTGCCTCGTTGGCATCCATACCAGCCTTGATGGCCTCCATCATCTTGCCGAGGTGAACATACTCATAACCGCACACCTGGCTGTCCTTGTCGAGGAACATCTTGGTGATGTAACCCTCGGTAAGCTCGAGATAGCGTGTACCCTTGGCAACAGTACCATAAAGTGTACCGGTCTGGCTGCGCAGACCCTTGCCAAGGTCCTCAAGTCCGGCACCGATAACGAGTCCGTCCTCTGAGAAGGCACTCTGTGAACGACCATAGACAATCTGCAGGAACAGTTCGCGCATAGCTGTGTTGATAGCGTCGCAAACAAGGTCGGTGTTGAGAGCTTCGAGGATGGTCTTGCCAGGAAGAATCTCAGATGCCATGGCAGCTGAGTGTGTCATACCTGTACAACCGATTGTTTCTACGAGGCACTCCTGGATAACACCCTCCTTGATGTTCAGAGAGAGCTTGCAGGCTCCCTGCTGGGGTGCACACCAACCCACTCCGTGGGTATAACCAGAGATGTCCTTAATCTCTTTTGCCTGAATCCATTTTCCCTCTTCAGGAATTGGGGCTGGTCCATGATTTGGACCTTTTGCAACAACGCACATGTTGTTGACTTCATTAGAATACTGCATATTCTTTCCTATATTAAATAATTAATAAATAAGTTGCCGCTTTGTTACAGCACTGCAAAGATACAGCAAATATCTGAAAAAATACTCATTTTTGGGTATTCTTTTTAACTCTTTAACTTTTTTCTGCCTTTGGGAGGTAAAAATCGGCGGTTAAAGTGCTATATTCGTCACCTCCAAGTGACAAAATGCTCTCGTCGATACCGTTTCCTTTTATTCCGAATTCCAGTAGATAGCGCTTGGGTTTCTTACCTTCCTTGGTCACTACTGCCACGCGTCTTTTCAGCATCAGTCCGGCGAAGATGGCTTCGTCTTCAATCTTCTGCCTACATTCGGATGGAATCACGAGTGAGAACACCCCGTCGTCTGCCAGCAGTGTCATTGCTCCTTTCATCAGTGTGGCAAAGGGTAGGGTGGAGTTGTGGCGAGCTGTGGTCCTACGTGGGTCGGGGCACACGAGGGAGTTGTCAAAAAAGGGTGGATTGCATACTATGAGGTCGAATCTTTTCTCTGTGTTTTCTTCTTTGATATATTCTTGAAGGGATTTGTATAATACGTTGATATTGTGGGAGAAAGGGGATGCTTCTACATTATCCTTGGCTTGTTCTGTGGCATGCTCGTCGATGTCGATGGCAACTACTTCAGCATCCGGGAATCGTTGTGCTGTCATAAGGGCAATCAACCCTGTTCCCGTTCCGATATCTAATACTCTTCTAACCCTTGCCGTCTCCATTCCTGTTGCAGCCCATGCTCCGAGCAGCACACCGTCGGTGCCCACCTTCATGGCGCATCTCTCTTGGTGTATCGTAAATCTCTTAAAACTGAAATTACTCATTTTTGTCCACTGATTCTTATCCACAGATTTCCACAGATATAATTATTTATTGGATTATCACAGATTATTTTTTATCCACAGAGTTTTTTCTTGTTGTCCACAGAGTTTTTTTGTCCACAGATTATCACAGATTTACACAGATTTTTTAATATCTAAAGATATTGTGATTATCACAGATTTTATTTAGGCACGGAAATCCACGGCTTTTTTTAAAAGACACGGCTTGGCTCCGCATGGATATAACCACAGCACTTCGTGATTACGGCTTGCTTCGCAAGTTCACGGCTTAGTTACATTTTTCAATATTTCAATTTTTCAATATTTCAATTTTAGAGCCGTGTCTATACTTTGTATAGCCTTTATGCTAATTAAGCCATTCCCATCGCGCAGCCCAGCCGTGTCTTTTTTAAAAGCCGTGTTCATCCGTGCCTAAAATAATCAATCATCAATCAATAATCAAGATAATCAGAGCCTTTGGCTCTTAATCAGTGTCAATCTGTGTTAATCTGTGGTCTATAAAAACCATCTGTGGTCTATAAAAACCTATCGAGGTCTAAAAAAACATCTGTGGTCTATAACACCCCATCTGTGGTCAACAGAAAAAACTCTGTGCCTTAACCTAGTCCTCGGGCGTGTCGATGCCGACAGTCTCGATGTCAGTGAGTCCCACCTTAATCTTGTATCCGTTCTCAAGCCAACGAAGTTGTTCGAGACTCTCAGCTTTTTCCAATTCGCCTTGAGGCAGTTGTGTCACCTCGCGCAACACCTCGCGGCGATAGGCATACAGACCGATATGCTTGAGATATGGGAATGACTCAGGCCAGAGATTACGCTCAATGCCACGGCAGAAGGGAATCACACTTCTACTGAAATACAAGGCAAATCCTTCCTTGCTCACCGCAATCTTGGGTGAGTTGGGATTTTCGATAGCCTTGATATCATCGGGAGTGCGTCCGAATGGCTTTCCAAGCGTGGCAATCTGTGTAGAACTGTCGTTGAAACAATCACAAACAGAGCGTATCTGCGACTCGTGGATAAACGGTTCGTCACCCTGCACATTTACAACAACATCCACCTCTCCACCAATCTTCTCAACAGCTTCCTCTATGCGGTCGGTACCGCTCTTGTGGTCGGGAGATGTCATAACAGCATTTCCGCCAAAAGCCTCAACAGCCTTGCGTATCCGCTCGTCGTCGGTGGCGACATAAACGTCATCTATCACTTTCTTCACTTGTTCATATACTCTCTCGATAACTGTTTTGCCTCCGAGAATGGCAAGTGGTTTGCCGGGGAATCGCGTTGAAGCGTATCGTGCCGGTATGACTGCAATAAATTTCATATATATCCTATTTAATGTTTTGTTGGTGCAAAAGTACAAATATTTATCGAATTGACAAAGAAAAAGGAAAAAAATAGTTAATATATATAGGTATAGTATTGTCATTTCGCATATTTTGTGTACCTTTGCATAAAAATTTTGTTCAAAATGAAGAAAAGATTAATCATAGTATTATTGGCTTCTGCTGTTTGCGGCATAGCCAATGCCCAGAACGAGTGGGAGGAAATGGACAAGCAGCAGGAAGAGAAAGAGGCTGTAGTGAAGGTGAATCCCGACGAGAAGTATCTTGGGGGAGCTGTTCCTATGGTGGATGGCAGAGTGACATTCTCCACTGTCATTGAAGTCCCTGGGAAAAGCGCGTCACAGATATATTCTTCCATTAAGGGATATATGGAACGTCTTACAAGACTGCCTAACCAGCTTGAACACAGTGTGATTGCTATTGCTGATTCGGTGCAAGGCCTTGTCTGTGGCAACTATCAGGAGTGGCTTGTCTTCAAGAACAATGCCCTCGTGCTCGACCGCACCCGTTTCTACTACACCCTCATTGCCAACTGCCACGACGGTAGGCTTGAGGTTAAGATGACCCGTATTTATTTTTTATATGAGGAGGAACGCGATCCTAAGACATATAGGGCTGAGGAATGGATTGACGACAAGAATGCGCTCAACAAGAAGCAGGACAAACTGCTTAGGGGCAGTGCCAAATTCCGTCGCAAGACCATTGACAGAAAGGATTATCTGTTTAACAAATTTTATGAACTGCTCAATGGCAAGAAGCAAGGAAAGGAGGAGCAGAAATGACGCAGGAAGAGCTTGACACTATATGGAAGCGCCCCGAACGCCAACACCGACGTCCTGACAACAAGATGTTTATGGTGAGAAATGTGCTCAACATCGTATTTATGCTTGCCGTGGTGGGGGCCATTGCCATTTATATGACCACTCCTGCCACCCTGATCTTCGGCTATCCGTTGTGGGGACTGGTTGTGGGATTGGCGATAATTATTAAGACCATAGAGGTTTCACTCAGAATAATCTTTAGATGAACAGGATAATACTCATATTATGTCTTGCCCTCACGTCCTTGTGTGCTGACGCCCAGACACTCCGACAGATGAATGACAACGGAAACTTCAACAGCATGGATGCGGATGGCAACACTACAAACAATAAATTCAATAAGCATAACAACGATACTACCCGCAACAAGGAAATCCCCAAGGGACTGAGGGTGTGGAAGATAGACCGTAAGTTTGGCGACGTATTCCCGTCGCTACCCGACACTATGCCACATCTTTTCATGAACACCATATTCAACACCGGCAAGTATGGGGAATATAACACCACTGGCAATAACTACACCCCGAGGCTCAGTCGCATTGCTGCCGACCAACCGCTTACGGGGCAGTTTATGTTTGTACAACCATATTCGCATGTGATGAAGCAACCGGAAGATTTGCTCTTCACCAATACACTCTCACCTATAACGAATGTGACATACGACAACTGTGGAGACAAACTGAATGGCGAGGATCATATCGATGTCATGTTTGCCACAAATGCCAACAAGCGACTTGGGTTCGGTTTTGACCTCAACTATTCCTATGCCCGTGGCTATTATGCCAACCAAAGTACGTCGCATTTCGGAACGACGCTTTTCGGCTCTTATGATGGCGACAGATACAAGATGCACGCCATGTTCTCTGTATATCACCAGAAAGTGGCAGAGAACGGTGGTATCACGAATGACGACTATATCACTCATCCCGAAACGTTCGACGACCAATTTGCCGAGAACGAAATCCCCACGGTGTTACAACGCAACTGGAACCGTAATGACAATATTCATCTCTTTCTCACTCATCGCTATAGCTTCGGTTTCTATCGCAAGGTGCGTATGACCGATGAGGAGATCAAGGCGCGAAGATTTGCCGCTGAGTCAAAGAAGGACAATGCCGAACGAAAGAAAGAGGAGGAGAAAAAGCGTAAGGAAGAGGAGAATGTGAAAGAAGAAACGTTGGTCTTTTCCGACAATAAGACCGATGAAACATTGGCTGACAGTATTGAAACAGCACTTGCCGACACACTCAAGAAAGAGTATGTGCCTGTGACGAGCGTCATACATACATTGGATCTCAACAACTATGGGCGTATCTATCAAGCCTACGATACCCCCGCTGACTATTATGCCAATACTTATTACGACTTGAATGCCGACAACGCATATCGTGGTGACTCCATATATGACCGCACAAGGCATTTCTCGATGAAGAACACATTGGCAATCGCCATGCTTGAGGGATTCAACAAATGGGCGAAGGCAGGACTGAAAATCTTTGCCACACATGAACTCCGCAACTTCCAGATGCCTGATATCATCAAGGATGGCGAGGTGGAGCACACAGTGATGGGCAAATGGAACGAGCATAACATCAGTGTGGGAGGACAGCTCATCAAGACACAAGGAAAGACCCTACACTATAACCTTGCAGCTGAGACATGGCTTGTGGGCGAGGATGCAGGACAGATAAAGGTGGACTTCTCCACCGATCTCAACTTCCCGCTATTTGGTGATACGGTGAGTTTAGGTGCAAAGGCATATTTCTATCGTCTTAATCCCACCTTCTATCAACGTCATTATCATTCAAAGCATATCTGGTGGGACAATAGTTTGAGTAAGGAAACACGCACGCGTGTGGAGGGACTTTTCACCTATCGCAAGACCAACACCCGCTTGCGTGTGGCTGTAGAGGAAATACAGAACTACACATATTTCGGTATGTCGTATGATGCGACAACCGACTCACGCTCAAAGATGTCGGCACAAGTGATGCAGTCGGGCAAGAACATCAATCTGCTCACGGCACAAGTGATGCAGGACTTCCGTCTTGGTCCACTCAATTGGGAGAATATCTTCACGTTCCAAAGTTCGAGTCAGGAGGACGTGTTGCCAGTGCCAACTATCAATGTGTTCACCAACCTTTATCTGAAGTTTAAGATAGCCAAGGTGCTAGCGGTGGAGTTTGGTGCCGACGGATATTGGTTCTCTAAATACTATGCCCCCGACTATTGTCCGCAACTTAGCCAATTCGCTATACAGCAGACGGCAGATTCACGCGTGAAGATTGGCGGTTATCCTTTCATTGATGTATATGCCAACATGCATCTGAAGCATACCCGATTCTTCGTCATGATGAGTCACGTCAACGGTGGCAGTGGCAGCAGGCAGTATTTCCTTGCGCCCCATTATCCCTCCCCTGGCCGTGTTATCCGCTTCGGTCTTTCGTGGAACTTCTTTAATTAAATGAAGAATTCCTCATTAAAAATCCTCTCAAACTCCTCCCTCAACCTCTGTGGATTAGCAATAATCTCCCTCACGAGGTTGAGATTCCTTTCGTTGTCCGAGCCCTGCACCCACAACTTGATATATCCGTTCACTGAATACTTGTTCTCCATGTGTTCCTGGAATCTCTTCCACTGCTCCTCAGCCGAATACTCAGGATAATTGCTGAGACCAAACTGCACAGCACGCCTGAACACCGTGTCAGGCACCAGGTCACGGTCGGCCTCTGCCACAATCTTTCCATATATGCTCCGAGGAGCACGAGATGCCGAGGCACGATGATCCTCCACC